>CBFGOB010000205.1:0-5319 GCA_965650215.1 uncultured bacterium
CGGCAGGCGCTTGCCCATCCGGATGTAGAACGGCACGCCGCTCCAACGCCAGGTATCGATGAGCAAGCGCAGGGCGACATAGGTCTCGGTGGTCGATGCCGGATTCACCCGGTCCTCCTCGCGGTATCCCGGCACCGGCACCCCATCGACATGACCGGCGGTGTATTGCGCGCGCACCACGTTCTGCGCGACCTTCTCGGGCGTGTCCCACTGGCGCAGGGAACGCAACACCTTGACCTTCTCGTCGCGCACGCCGTCGGCGCTGAGGTCGGTCGGTGGCTCCATCGCCACCAGGCTGAGCAATTGCAGCAGGTGGTTCTGCACCATGTCGCGCAAGGCCCCCGCCGTGTCGTAATACCCGCCGCGCCCACCCTCCATGCCGAGGTTTTCGGCACAGGTGATCTGCACGTGGCTGATGTACTTGCTGTTCCACAGCGGCTCGAAAATCGCATTGGCGAAGCGCAGGACCATCAGGTTCTGCGCGGTCTCCTTGCCCAGATAGTGGTCGATCCGGTAGGTGTCCTTTTCCTCGAAGGTGGCATTCACGACCTCATTGAGGTGCTTCGCCGTCGCCAGGTCGGTGCCGAAGGGCTTTTCCACAATCACCCGCGACCAACAAGCGTCCGCGGCCTGGTTCAACCCGGCGTCCTTGAGGTGGATGAGGATGTCGTCGAAGAATTCCGGCGCCGAGGCGATGTAAAACAGACGGTTGCCCTTGCCGCCACGCTGCGCGTCGATGCCGTCGAGCAGCGCGGCCAAACGGCGGTAGCCGTCGGCATCGGTGAACTCCGACTGGTGATACTGCACGCTTTCGATGAAGGGATCCCAGACGTTTGCGTCGTGCCCCGAACGCGAGACCTTGCGGTTCAGCGCTTCCAGTCCGGCACGGAATTCCTGATCCGATTTCGCCCGGCGCGCGAAGCCGATGATCCTCACACCCGTCGGCAGCTCGCCCTCGACGGCAAGGTTGTAGAGCGCGGGGATGAGCTTGCGGTGCGTGAGGTCGCCGGTGGCGCCGAAAATCACCACCGTGCAGGGCTCGGCCATCGATCGGGCCGCCAGGTTCTCGCGAAATGGATTCATGATGATGAATGGATATTGGATAATTGGAAATTAGTTCATTAAGGACCTGAAGAAGCGCCTCTGGCAAAGCACGAGACGCCCTCAACCTCCAATCTCCAATTTCAAATGTCTTTTCCTTCTACCACGGTAGTGGGAATTCGCGGTTGAACGCGTAAACGCGTTCGCGAATCGCATGCAGCTTCGCAAGATGGCCGTGTTCCGACAAGGCTTCGGCAATGAAATCGGCGACCTGTTCGACATGAGCCTCCTTCATGCCGCGGGTGGTCACCGCCGGGGTGCCGATGCGGATGCCGCTGGGTTTCATCGGGCTGCCGGTGTCGAATGGAATGCCGTTCTTGTTCACGGTGATGCCGGCCTCGTCGAGAGCATGGGAAGCGTCGGCGCCGTTGAGGCCCTTGGAACGCAGGTCGACCAGCATGAGGTGGTTGTCGGTGCCACCGGAGCAGATCCGGTAGCCGTGCGAAGCGAGACGCGCGGCCATCGCCTGCGCGTTCTTCACCACCTGCTTCGAGTAGGTCTTGAACTCGGGCTTGAGCGCCTCGCCGAAGCACACGGCCTTGGCGGCGATCACATGCATCAGCGGCCCACCCTGGATGCCGGGGAACACCTGCGCGTCGATCTTCTTGGCGAATTCCTCCTTGCACAGGATGATGCCGCCGCGCGGACCGCGCAGCGACTTGTGCGTGGTCGAGGTCACAAAGTCGGCATGCGGCACGGGATTCGGATGCACACCGGCGGCCACCAGGCCGGCAATGTGGGCCATGTCGACGAACAGATAGGCGCCAATCTCGCGCGCGAGCTTGCCCATGCGTTCGAAGTCGATGATCCGCGGGTAGGCCGAGGCACCGACGGTGATCAGCGCCGGCTTGAGCTCGCGGGCGGTCTTTTCCAGCTCGGCATAATCGATGCGCTCGTCTTCGGGACTCACGCCGTAGTGGGTCACTTCATAGAAGCGCCCCGAGAAATTCGCCTTGTGGCCGTGGGTCAAGTGACCGCCATGCGCAAGGTCCATCGTGAAGATCTTGTCGCCCGGCTTGAGGACGGAGAAGTACACCGCCGTGTTCGCCTGCGATCCGGAATGCGGCTGGACGTTGGCGTGCTCGGCACCGAACAGTTCCTTCACGCGGTCGATCGCGATCTGCTCGATGACATCGACATTCTCACAGCCGCCATACCAACGGCGGCCGGGGTAACCCTCGGCATACTTGTTGGTCAGCAGGGAGCCCTGGGCCTCCATGACCGCCGGGGAGGTGAAGTTTTCGGAAGCGATCAGCTCGATGTTGTTGCGCTGGCGCCGGGCCTCGGCCTCCATCGCCGCATACACCGCCGGGTCGGTTTGCTGGATCCGGCTGCCGGAGGACTTGCAGACCCGCGGCTCGTGGCGGCCAGCCTCGAAGGCGGTCGCCAAAAACGCATCGGCCATCGCGCAGGCGGTCGGCGCGTCGGTGTACTTGCCACTCAGGCAGAGGACATTGGCGTCGTTGTGCTGGCGGGTCAGGGTCGCTTCCTCAACCGACCTCACGCTGGCCGCGCGCACGTGGCGGTGGCGGTTGGCGGCAATGCTCATGCCGACGCCGGAGGTGCAGGCCAGGATGCCGAAATCATAGGTGCCGTCCGCAACCGAACGGGCGACCGCATTCGCATAATCCGAGTAATCGACCGAGGCCTTCGAGTCGGTGCCGAAATCCTTGATCTCGTGACCGACGGCCTTGAGGTGCGCGACAACGGCTTGCTTGAGATCGAACGCGCCGTGATCGGCTCCAATGGCAATGCGGAATGTGGGGTGGCTCATGGTCGGGTGCGGGATTCAAGACCGGGAAGCCCGGAATGGAAACCGGAAATTTCACAAAATCCCCCGCCGCAGAACACCTGGCGCAGGAAATGCAAAACCAACGATCCTCAAGGCTTCGCCCGAGCTCCCGCAACCGGTGAAAAGCAGTGCCAGCTCGACTCCATGCTCCACCAGGGAAGGATCACCCAGGCCCCGCTGCTGCGTCGCCGCAGGACGATCAGGGACCCGTCGAGCGCCTTGCCCAACCAGATCTCGTCACCCGAGTAGAAGCCGACCGGCAGGGGCGCGAGGGCATTGACCTGCGATTCGACGCGGTAGGGAATCAAACCCTCACGGCAAGGAGTGCCGTCGATCCGGTGCCTGGCCGACGGTTCTTGGATCAAAGGCTGGCGAACGGTTCCGACGGAAACGCCACGCCGCATGAACTGGAGGTCCAGCCGGCCATCGCGCGGGCCGCGGATCACCACCACTTCAACCCCATCGCGGGCGGCCCCGGCGGGTTCCAGCAAGCGGTGGAGTGAAGTGCTTTCCGGTCGCGCACCACCCACCACCTTCATCCGCCCGCGGTCCTGATACGCTCCGGCAATCGCAGGCAATCCGCGCTCCGGCGACATGGCCGGCATGTCCGTCGGATACGGCGGCGGAAACGACCCGCAGCCCGCGAGCATCACAACGAACCCACAGGCCAGGCCCCAGGTCCGCCACTGTCGGGATCCACTCACATCCATGAGCATACAACGGCAGCGGCGCTTTTGCGACGGCAAAGCCACAGACGATTCAAAGTGTCCGCCAGCGCTTCAGGCCACGCCGACCGGTTTGCCCGCAGGACACTCGGCCGCCCGCAGGTCCTGGATGACCAACTGCAGGGTCGTGCGGCCGCGGAAAGTGTTGCGGTCGATCGTGAAGGCGATGTCCCACGGCGGATCGGGCAAGACCCGCTCGCCGCCGCCGAAAAAGACCGCGTCCTGCTCGTGGTAGCCCTGGCGCAGCATGAAACGCATGTGGTGGTTCTTCATGTGCAGGGGCGGCCGGCTCTGGCCGACGCCGCGCGAAATGAATACCGGCTGCGGATTGCCACTGCCAAAGGGCTGCAGCAGCTCGTAACTGGCCAGAAATTCGAGCGAGAGCTGATCAAACCCGATCTCGGCATCATAGACCAATTTGGGCCGGCGCGTTTCGGCATCGGTGTTCGCCAGCACGTAGGCGGCGAAATTCCGGCGGAACCCTTCGATCCGGTCCTCCTCGATCGAAATCCCCGCCGCCATCGCATGGCCACCACCGGCGACCAAATCCCCCATGCACTCGCGGATCGCGTCGACCAGCGACACCCCCTCGATGCTGCGCCCCGAACCCTTGCCGATCCCCTGCTCGTCGATCGCAATCACAAAGGTCGGCTTGTGGTATTGACGCATCAGTCGCGACGCCACGATCCCCACCACCCCGTGATGCCATTCGCGGGAGCCGAGAACAATCACCGGATCGCGCTCGGCATCAAACTCGGCGGCAATCCGGTCCATCGCCTGCTGGCGGATTTTGACCTCCTCGGACTGGCGCTTGCGGTTGTAGGCATCGAGTTTTTCCGCCTGCGACCGGGCCAGGTCATCGCAATCGGCGAGCAAGGCTTCCAAGGCATCCTCCGGCATGTCCATGCGACCCGCCGCATTCAGCCGGGGACCGATCCGGAACCCCACATCCATCGACGTCGCCTCCCCGCTCATCCCCGTCAGCTCCTGCAGGGCCCTGAGCCCGGGATGCACCGTCCGCGGCATCCGCTTCAAACCGTGCCTCACCAGCAGACGGTTCTCGCCAATCATCGGCACGATGTCGGCAATCGTCGCCACCGCCACCAGATCCAGCATGGTCTTGAGATCGAAGTCCACCGGCCGGGTCTTGACCATGGCATGCGCCAACTTGAACACGACTCCGGCAGCACACAAATAGGTGAATGCCTCACCCAGCTTCGGGTTCACCAAGGCACAGCAATCCGGCAATCGGTCAAGCATCGGCTCGTGGTGATCCACCACCACCACCTCCACCCCCTGACGCTTGAGCATCGCGATTTCATCGACCGACACGGTCCCGCAATCGACCGTCACCAGCAAATCCGGCTTGGGCCCCTCACGCATGCAGCGCTCGAGAGCCGCCACACTCAGTCCATAACCCTCGGTCCCCCGCTTGGGAATGAAATGCCGCGGCGTCACGCCATACTCCCTCAGGATCTGACGCATCAGGGTGATCGAGGTCACACCGTCGACATCATAGTCGCCAAAAATGCAGACCTCCTGCTTGCGATCAACCGCCTCCAGCAGGCGTCTCACCGCCGCCTCCATCCCGGGCAACAGGAAGGGATCACTCAAATCCCGCAGACGCGGATTCAGGTACGTCTCCAAATCCACTCCCTCCGGCAAACCGCGCTGGCGCACCAAATGCTCCAGAATCTCCGG
>CBFGOB010000206.1:0-5279 GCA_965650215.1 uncultured bacterium
GTCAACACCGACCGCAACATCGGCACCCGGCTCTCGGGCCGCATCGCCGAGGTGCATGGTGACCTTGGCTTGCCCGCAGGCAGCATCCGGCTCCGGATCCGCGGCACGGCCGGCCAGTCGCTAGGTTGCTTCCTCGTCGCGGGCGTCCGCATCGAACTGACCGGCGAAGCGAACGACTATGTGGGCAAAGGCATGGCTGGCGGTGAAATCGTCATCAAGGTCCCTGCCAAGGCTGGCTTCAGCGCCGCCACCAACACGATCGTCGGCAATACCTGCCTCTACGGCGCGACCGGCGGACAACTTTTTGCCAACGGCCACGCCGGCGAACGCTTCGCCGTCCGCAACTCCGGCGCAACCGCCGTCGTCGAAGGCGTTGGCGACCACGGCTGCGAATACATGACCAACGGCACCATCGTCATCCTTGGCAAAACCGGCCGCAACTTTGGAGCAGGCATGTCGGGCGGCACCGCCTACGTCTATGATACCGATGGCAAGTTCTTCTCCCGTGTGAATTCGGAAATGGTCGTCGCCCTGCCGGTCAAACGGCCGCAGGACATCGCCGACGTGAAGATGCTGATCGAAGCCCATCACACGCAGACCGGCAGCACCCAGGCGAAAACCCTGCTCGATGACTGGGACGAAACCGTGCTCAAGCTCGTGCGGGTCATCGCCAAGGAGCGCGCCGAACTCGAACTCGCCGAGGAAGAACACGAAGCCGCCACCGTCCCCGGACTGGCGTAGCAATGACGCAGGACATCAAGGGGCAGGAGAATTCCGGAGCCGCGGCTTCATTCCCGTCTCCCGCATCTTGTGGTCTCATCCCGGATTGACTCGCTCTCGAGTCCTGCCCCACAGTCCTGCCATGATGAATCCACAGACTTCCGCAAGCGCTCAGGCCAGCCCGCTCGTCATCTGGGTCATCTGGTTCGCCATCGTCCAGGGGATTTTCATCCTCTACTTCTTCGCCGCACCCAAACCTGCGCCGGATGCAGAAACCGTGGCCTTCGCCTTGTCGCCGATCTCACTGATCGCTCTCGGTGCCGCTGCGGCCGGCATGGTGCTGCGTTGGGTTGTGATACCTCGCCTTGGCTCGATCCTGACGCAATTTCCCATCATGATTGTCGGCCTCGCCCTGTGCGAAGCCTGCGGCATCCTCGGCATGTTTACGGTGCCCTCGAACCACACCGACGAGCGCCTGCTGCTGGTTGGTGTGGCGCTTGCGACCCTCATCCTGTCGGCGCCGGTTTATACACTCCGCCGCAAAGTCGCCTCCCCCTTCCACGCCTCATGAGGGAGGTCAAGATCTACACCGATGGCGCCTGCAAGGGAAACCCCGGACCGGGTGCCTATGGAGCCGTGCTCATCCACGGCAAACACCGCAAGGAAATCTCGGCCGCCTACTCGCTGACCACCAACAACCGCATGGAGTTGCGAGCCGCCATCGCAGCCCTCGAACTTCTCAGCGAACCCTGTAAGGTCCATCTCCACTCGGATTCCAAATACCTCGTCCACGCGGTCACCCAAGGCTGGATCGGAGGTTGGCAGAAGCGCAAGTGGCTCACCTCCGATAAAAAACCGGTCAAGAACCAGGATCTCTGGCACCGCCTGATCCAGGCCATGGCGCCCCACCACATCGAATGGTCCTGGGTCAAAGGCCACGCCGGCAACCGTGAAAACGAACGCTGCGACGAACTTGCCAATCTCGCCATCGCCGCAGGTCATCCTGCCGTGGATCATGGTTTCGATCCGCAAAGCGACTGAGCCGGAGCCGCCAGAACGCGACACTCGTCTTCTCCGCAACGCAAACAAGCCACCGGGGTCACCGGTGGCTTGCGCGTGAATCTTGGAATGGAAGACGGATCAGGCGAGCGAGCCTTCTTTTTTCTTGTCGTCCTTGTGCTCTTTGTCGCTGCCGCAGGAGCCGCAGTGAGCCAGGGTGCCTTCGGACTTCTCGCCGTCGCAGTCGCCCTTCTTCTTGCCGCAGCCAGCACCGGCGAGGGTCCCTTCGGACTTCTCACCATCGCAGTCGCCTTTCTTCTTGCCGCAGCCAGCGCCGGCAAGGGTCCCTTCGGACTTCTCACCATCGCAATCGCCTTTCTTCTTGCCGCAACCAGCGCCAGCAAGGGTGCCTTCAGCCTCTTCGGCTTTCTTGTCGCCCTTCTTGCACTTGCCGCAATCGGCTCCCGCGAGGGTGCCTTCGGGCTTCTTCTTGTCGCAAGCGTCTTTCTTGTCGCAATCCTTCTTCTTCTCACAGCCACCGCAGTCGGCGAGCGCCGGGGCTTGCGAGGAGGATTGGGATTCCGAAGCGAAGCTGAGCGGAATCATCAGAAGTGAAGCGCAGCTCGCACTGAGGAGTAGTTTGATCATATGGATGTTGGAGTTTGGGGTTTCAATCAATGGCGAATCACCATGTTCGTGAATTTGAGTTTTTCCACAGAAAATTATTCGGAAAATCTTTATTTTTCAGGGCAGCTGCGCATTTTTTGCTTTCGGTCCGGGGCGGCTGGAGCGCCAGCCACGCCAGGCATGCCAGCCGAAACCCAAAGCGAAGAGCAGCATGAACAGCGAGAAAAACTGACCCTTGGTGAACACTCCGACCATCGCCGAATCAGGCTCGCGGAACTGCTCCCCCAGGATCCTGAACAAGGCATAGAGACCGAAAAAGAGGGCGGTCAGCAAGCCGTCGGGCGCCTTCGGCAGCTTGATCCTCACCGCCCACAGGATTGCAAACAGCAGAAGCCCCTCCAGCAGGGCCTCGTAGATCTGCGACGGATGGCGGGCCGGAATGAAGTTCGCCAGCACCTGCAAGAGCTCGGGCTCGCTGCGGGACAGCACCACCAATTGATGGATGGCCAAATCCCCGAAGCCGGGGTCGAGTTTTCCGCAGGCATAGCGGGCCGCGTGCTGGACTTCTTCGGGCGCCTCCATCAGGGAAAGTGGAAACCTGACCCCCCACGGCAAACCTTCGGCCACACGGCCGTAGAGCTCGCCATTGATGAAGTTCGCAATGCGGCCGCAGAACAAGCCGATCGGTGCGACCACGCACACCGCATCCCCCAGGCCGGTCCAGGAAACCTTGTGTTTTCTCGCGTAAAACCAGGTGAAAATCACAATTCCCAAAATCCCCCCGTGGCTCGCCATCCCGCCTTCCCAAACCCTCAATACCATCAGCGGATCGTTCAGGAAATGATCCCAACCCGCGTCCGGAATCTGATACATCAGGATGTACCCAAGGCGCCCACCCAGAAAGACCCCGAACAAGGCCATGGCGGCGATGAAATCCCCGACGAGTTCCTCACGCAGCACCCACAGTTTGCGGCGCGCTAGGAATCGGAGAAGGATATACCCGGCGACGAATCCCGCGAGATAGGCCAAGCCATACCAGCGGAGCTGGATCTGGTCCGTGATGCGCAGGAGCACCGGGTTGAGGTCATGCACGTAGGTCGCAAACACGGATCCAAGTGACACCATCCTGCACGGCCTAGCAAGCCATCATCCCCCGCCCCTGCGGCCGCCCATTTTCCCTGCGGCTGAATTTCCTCATTCCCGGACCCGGCAATTTGAGCTCTCATCCGCGCGTGGATTACTCGTCGCTGATCTCGAAACGCCGCGAACGCTTCGCCGAACTGGAGGAAGCGGTGGGCGATCCGGATTTGTTCGCCGACCGCAACCGGGCCACCGCCCTGCTGCGTGAGCACCGCAGCATCAAGGCCTCGCTCGACCTTTGGGACGAACTCGAATCCTGCCGCGCCCAACTCGCGGACAACCAGGAGCTCGCGAAATCCGAAGATGCGGAAATGGCCCAGATGGCGGTAGAGGAAATCCGGCTGCTCGGGCAACGCATCGCCACACTCGAGCAAGAACTCCAATACGCCCTGCTGCCCGCCGATCCGAGCGAAGACCGCGATGCGATCATCGAGATCCGCGCCGGTGCCGGCGGCGACGAGGCCTCCTTGTTTGCCGCCGAACTCATGCGCGCCTACCAACGTTATGCGGATCTCCGCGGCTGGAAATCCGAGCATCTCGAAAGCAGCCCTTCCGAGGTCGGCGGATTCAAGGAAGTCACACTCAAGATCACCGGCGAGCAGGTCTTCCGCTATCTGAAATACGAATCCGGGGTCCATCGGGTGCAACGGGTGCCTGCCACCGAAGCCCAGGGCCGGGTCCACACCTCGACGGTCACCGTCGCCGTCCTGCCCGAAGCCGAGGAAGTCGATGTCGAACTCAAACCCGAGGACCTGCGGATCGAAGTCTGCCGCGCAGGCGGTGCCGGCGGCCAACACGTCAACCGCACCGAATCCGCGGTCCAGGTTTTCCACCTGCCCAGCGGCCTCTATGTCCGTTGCGAAGACGGCCGCTCACAGATCAAGAACAAGGAAATGGCCCTCCAGATCCTGCGCTCGAAACTCTATGAACAGAAACTCCACGAGCAACAGTCGGCCTACTCGTCGCACCGCCGCTCGCTCATCGGCTCGGGAGACCGCTCGGAAAAAATCCGCACCTACAACTTCCCGCAGTCGCGGGTCACCGACCACCGCGTCAACCTCACCAGCCACAACCTCGGCGGCATCATGGCCGGCGATTTCCGCGAATTCACCCAGGCTCTGCAAAAGGCCGAAATGGACGAACGTCTCGCAGAGGCAGGGATGTGACTGGAACGCACAAAAAAGGCGGCCCCACGAAGGAGCCGCCATCTTGAAATTCAATCGGCGCGAGTCGCGATCAGTGTGAGCAGCAACCGCCGCCACCACCGCCGCCGCCACAGCAACCACCACCGCCGCCAGCGTGCGCGACTTCCTCTTCGGTGGGCACGCGGCCGAGCTCGAGGGTCATGCCGACATACTTGCCGATCTCCTTCTGCAGCCCCTCCAGGGTCCGCTGGGCCGACATGAAATTGCGGGCGATCTCATTGTCGAACAAAGCATCGCGGGCAGCCTCGAATTCCTTGATCTCTTTGTCGCTCAGCTCGACGCCGGCGTGCTGCTTGTGATGCAGCTCCTCTCCGCGCTCGTGGACGCTCTGATACTGCAGGCGGGCGGCATCGTCGTTGAGGAACAGCTCGACCTGCTCCTGAAGCTTGATGAAGGTCGGGTCGCTGGCGATCTCGGCGCAGAGCTCGCGGGTTTTGGCGATGACCGGGGAATGTTCGGCGGTAATGGACATGCAGGGTCCATAAACGCACGAACCGGCGCTGGCAACCGGACATTTCGGGAAAAAATCGGCCGTCCGAACCGTTCCGGGCCGCAAACTTAGGCGTGACACCCATGCCTTCCGTGGCT
>CBFGOB010000207.1:0-5230 GCA_965650215.1 uncultured bacterium
GGGTCGTTCTGATAGATGTCGCCGTAGATGAGTTCCGCTTGCGGTGCCGCCCTCACCCAGTCCAGCACATCGGGGGAGGCGAAGGCGTCGCCGCCGTTCATGAACACGAGGTATTCGCCGCGGGCCCGGGCGATGCCCTTGTTCATCGCGTCGTAGATCCCTGAGTCCGGTTCGGAGACGAGACAGGTGATCGCATCCTTGTATTCCGCGAGGATGTCCAGCGTGCCGTCGTCCGAGCTGCCGTCGATCACGATCCACTCCCGATCGCTGCCGGCCAGTCCGACGATGCTCTCGCAGGTGCGGCGGATGCCGTGCCGTTCATTCAGGCAGACGGTGATGATCGAGAACAACGGCTTCATGGCTTGCTCATCTCCAGGTGACATCGATGCCGTGGGTCTGGCGGTAGTAATCCACCGAGCGCGGCAGCCACTGGGGCTCGGTGATCCGGCGTTTGCGGCGCCACGAAGCCATCATCATGTCCTTGACCCCCGAGAGCAAACCGAGGGGCTGCAAGCCGGCGATGGCTTCGGGCACTTCGTAGCCATAGGCCGCCATCGCTTCGGCGCGCCCGTCGCTGGCGTATGCCTTGGCCCAGCGCTTGCGGTAAAAGTTGCGGTAGCAATCCGTCCAGCGGTTCAGGCTTTCCGTCGAGACGGCCTTGAATTTTTTGGCGCCGCTGCGGTCGCCGAGGCTGCCGCCGGCGCTCGGCGGCAGGGGCTTGTCGAGGGCGGCGGGCAAGTCCGTCCAGCCGAGGTAGCGGCCGATCGATTTCAGTTCGGCGGCAGGATTGCTGACCAGGTCCTCGTAGCGCACGAGGTGGATTGTTTCCCTGCGGTTCTGCGCGAACTGGTGGAGCAGGGGAAAGCCCTGATGGAGATCGATCGAGTATTCCTCGGGGAACCAGAAACCGCGTTTGGAGGTGGTGAACATCGATGCGGCGACCGCAAGTGGATGGCGCATCAACACGATGAACTTCGCATCCGGAAAGGTCTGATGGATTTTCTCCGCGATCAGCGAATAGCGCGGGGTCTTGTCGATGAAGCACGGTGCGCCGCCGGCCAGGCCGGTGTAGAGGTCGAGCATCAGCCGGCGCACGCCTTCGCGGTAGGCGTTGGCGTATCCCGGCCAGTGGCGCTTCATGTCCTTGACCGCCATGTCGACCAGGAATTCCCAGTAGACCGCGCGCCGGGCGCAGAGTTCGTCGTCGCCCAGCAGCCGCAGCAGCAGGCTGGTTTCGCCGAGTGATGCCGCCTGTCCGCTGTTCATCAGGATCCGCTGCAACAGCGTCGAGCCGGAGCGTGGCAGCGAAAGGATGAAGATGGGTTGGATCATCGGTGCGGGGAATAGGGTTCCGCCGCGCCGTTGTGCGGTGAAACCCTGCTCGCCGAACTTGTAGCGGAAATGGCGTGCGGTGCGATGAAAATGTGGGGTCTGCCCTGTGCGGTCAGCGCGTGCGGGGCGCGGGATCGCGCGGGGACCGCGTTTCAGCTGGCGTCTGCCTGTGATGCGGATTATGGGAAGCGTCGATCGCGTGCTGTGGCATGCGTTCCATGTGCCGGAATCTGCTTCCCCGAGGCGGTCCGCTTTTCCGATTCCATCCCTCCAGGCCTCCATGCCTCCCGACTCCGCCACCCAACCGCCGGTCAGCGTCATCGTCCCCGTCTACAACGTGGAGGACTTTGTCGGCGAATGCGTGGATTCCCTGCTCGGGCAAAGCCTCGCAGGCATCGAGCTGATTTTTGTCGATGACGCCTCGACCGATGCTTCGCTGGCGATCGTCGAAGCCAAAACCAAGGATTGCCCCCGGGTGAGGATCATCCGCCAGCCGCACAACCAGGGGGTCGGCGCGGCCAGAAACCTCGGGATCGAGGCGGCGCGCGGCGAATATTTGAAAATCATCGATTCCGATGACGTGCTCGAGCTGCGGGCGCTTGAGGACTTGTACTGCGAGGCGCGGGCGCATGATGCCGACATCGTGTTTCACGATGCCGTCTGGTGGCACGCGGATGGTTCGAGAAAGGCCTACCCATATCCGGAGCGGCACCGGGCGGTCGGGCGGATGCATGGCCACGCCGCCTGGTGGTATTTGTTCCGGCGTTCGATCGTGGCCGAGCGCCCTGAACTGCGCTTTCCCGTTGGTGCCCACCCGCATGAAGACACCACGTTTTCCTTCATGCTGTTCAGCCATTGCCGGAATGGCCGGTACCTGCCGCAAGCATGCCTGGCCTATCGTCAGCACGATGGCATGGTGATGCGGCAGGTTGAAACCACGAAGCGCGGGCAGTACCGGCGCAGCGCGGCGCTTTGCCTCGACGCCTTGCTGGAGTTCTACAAGACCCTTCCCCTGTGTTTGAAGAAGCAGCGCCGCGATGCGTTTTTCGTGCTGTCGGCGGTGTTCTTCCGGATGGCCGGGGCTCAGCAGGTCTCGCCCGGAGCGCGACGTCATTTCCGCATGAGGCGGGTGAGGCGTTTCCTGCACCAGTCGAAGCGCACGGCATCCGGGCGCTTGCTCGTCAAGGTGCTGGGGGTGCCGGTGTTCCTGTGGCCGCTGGGATCCGGCAAGGCGGCCTGATCGGGTGCTTTTGATGTGGCTTCGCCGCTCCGGGTCCGGCATGGTGTCTTGGCCCGCCCATGACCGCCACCCCTTCCATGCTCGCGCCCATCGGTCTTTCGGCATACCGGCGGCTCGATCACCTGCAAGCGACCATCGAGGCCCTGCGCGCCAACACCCTGGCAGCCGAGAGCGAGTTGTTTGTCTTTTCCGACGGCCCGGCCCCGGGCGCGGAAGAGTCGGTCGCGGCGGTGCGGCGCTATCTGGCGACGGTTTCCGGATTCAAACGGGTCGAAGTCGTCGAGCGCGCATCCAACCTGCGCGCGGGAAACCTGCTGGACGGCATGCGGCGGCTTGCCGACGGCTACGGCCGCTTCATTTTCATCGAGGATGACATCGTCACCGCGCCGGGCTTCCTGGCATTCATGAACGGTGCCCTGGATTTCTATCAGGATCACGCGGAGGTGATGAGCATCTGCGGCTACGCCGCGCCCGTCGCCTGGCGGCCGAGGGGCGATGTGTTCGCGCTCGCCCGCTTCTGCGCCTGGGGCATGGCGATGACGGCCGGGAATTTCGCGAAAATCCGTCCCTTGCCGGCGGATGCGCACCGCAGCCTGCCGCGGGAGCGGATCGTGCGTTGCGGCAGGGACATTGAAAAGATGCTCGAACTGCAGGCGGCAGGTGCGATCGATGCCTACGACGTCTGCGCGATGTACCAGCAATGCCTGGATGGCCGTCTGACGATCCATCCGCGCAAGAGCCTGGTGCAGAACATCGGCCACGACGGATCGGGGGTGCATTGCGCGGCGAGCACGCGCTTCCGGCACCGGGAATTGTGGTCCAAGACCGAAGGCTTCGTCTTCGATTCCGAACCCTGCGAGGACGAGCGGAACCTCAAGCTCAACCGCCGCTTCCGCGACACGCGCCCGTGGGTCCGGCGCCTGTTCAGGCACTATTGAGCGCTGGCTTGCGGTCAGTGCCGGTGCAGCCGCAGCCGGAGTCCGCGGCGCAGCGCCTTGAGCGACCAGCGGTACTTCGGGAAATGCGTCTTGCGGGCACGGTGGTTTTCGCGCTCCCGGGTGAGCTGGTGTTCCGGCAGGCTGCTGACCCCGGTCTTGGAAAACACCGCGAGCGGCCGGGGGAGGTGGTGGTAGCTCACCTTGCCGGATGCGCACACGCGCACGAAAAACTCGTAATCGCCGCGGATCCGGTAGCGGGTGTCGTAAGGGCCGAAGGTTTCAAACAGCTGCCGGCGGTGGAAGCTCGCCTGATGGTGGATCGTCCGGTGCATCAGGTAGGCCTCGCTGAGTTCGTCCGGGGCCCTGGCGATGTTGCCGCCGATCCGGTCGATGAAGATGTCGCCGCAGATCAGGTCGGCCTCCGGTGCCTGCGACACCCATTCCAGGACCTGATCCGAAGCAAAGCGGTCGCCGCCATTCATGAACACCAGGTAGTCGCCCCTTGCATGGGCGATGCCTTTGTTCATCGCATCGTAAATCCCGCGGTCCGGTTCCGAGACCAGCACGGCCATCGAGGCACGGTGCGCGCCCAGGATGTCCAGGGTGCCGTCGTCCGAGGCGCCGTCGATCACGATCCATTCGTAGTCGCGGCACGATTGGGACAGAATGCTCTCGCAGGTAACGCGGATCTGCGCCGCTTCGTTGCGGCAGATGGTGATGATCGAGAATCGGGGCGCCCGGGTCATGGCTGCGCGGCGGACTTGCAGGCCTTCGCCACCCGGTGGCGGTAGAGGATCCTGCGGATGTGATCGCTCAGGTGGATGAGATGGAAGGTGGTGCCGCGCAGGAGCCGGATGCGCGGTGACCTCGGGATCTGGCTGTTTGCGTTGGTGAGCGTGACGGGAAAGGGGTGGATGCAGGCGGTGCGGATGCCGATGTGCCAGTCGCGGTCGAGGGCGACATCAAAGGGCCAGCGCATCGGATCCAAGCGGCGCAGGCAGCGCTCGGCGGCGTGGCGGTTGATCACGTAGGCGGCGGTGTTCTTGAGCACGCGGGTGTCGATCACCAGGCGGTGGCCGTCGTTCAATGGCAGCAACTCGATGTATTTGCCTTCGCGCGTCGAGCTGAGCCGCAGCAGGTCCCAAGGCATGCGGCTGTGGATGGCGGCATCGATGAGATCCGGCAGGTGGTCCGGCAGCATCGCGTCATCCTCGAGGATCAGGGCATGCTCCGAGGGGGTTTTCAGAAACGCGCGGAGGGCCCGCAGATGGCTGAAATAGCAGCCGACCTCGTGCTTGTTGAGCAGCTTGCCGGTGCGGAGTTTGAAGCCAATCGGGTCGAATCCTTCGATCGGTTCGTCCAGCAGCGCGCCGTGGGTGGCGGAGATGAGGGTGTAAGGCATCTGCAGCCGTGTGAGCTGCTGATCCATCCGTTGCCTGCGTTCGGTGGCGCCTTCGAGGTTGATGAGAAACGTGCGGAGCTTCATGTCGGCTGGCGCGCCATGGCCATTTCCGGTTGGCCCTTCGGGCGTGAAGCGGGACGGAGGGGTCGCCGCCCCCAGCATGGATGAAGCGTGGGATGCGGTCTGGGACGTGGCCACGGCGATCGACTCGCTGGGCTGGGTGGCGGAGTTCCGGATTCCACTCTCCCAGCTGCGCTTTTCCCGTGACCGGGAGCAGACCTGGGGGCTCCAGGTCTGGCGCACCGCCAGCCGGATCAA
>CBFGOB010000208.1:0-5223 GCA_965650215.1 uncultured bacterium
TCTGCGAGGCGATCCATCATGCGAAATGATTCCCCGCGGGGTCAGCGGATCGTACACACCCGGCCGCGGCCGGTTTCCCAGGCACGCTTGACGCTGCCGTGGATCGCCCCCAAGGCCTCAGCCGAGAGCACGCGGAATTCGATCTGCTTGGCATGCGTGGTGTGCGGGAACTGCTTCACCACCATGTCCTGGATCTGCGTGCCGGCCCGGTCCGCACCCTGCTGGACCAATTCCTTGCCACGCTCGACCAGGCGCGTCGCACTGTCGACGAATCCCGAACCCCTCATCTCGTCGGTGATCGGCGTGATGTGGTAAAACCGCGCCAAGGCCTGGCCTTCGGTGTCGACGGTGACCTCATCGACCACCAGCGTGCCATCCAGGATGTAGCGGTGGCGGCTGACCGAAATGATCCGGTTCAAGGGCACCATGTATTGGCCACCGCCGACGTTCGCCTCCCAGAAGCGTTCCCGTCCCTGGCCTTCGGTGATCCCATTCTTGTTCGTCGTATCCGCATCTTGCGCGGCCAAAGGCATGCACAAGGATCCCAAAACGACCCAAGCCAACACGATGGAGCAGTTCTTCATGGACGCTCATTGGCAGAAATCCGCGCGTTTGGCCAGCCTCCGGCTCATCTTTAAGAAAAGTTAAGGATTGTCAGCACGCCCGCTCCGCGGCAGATTCGCGGCCATGGTTCAATACCGTCCGAATGTGGCGGCGCTGCTGGTCGACCCGGACGGCCGCCTGCTGATTTGCGAGCGCGCGACCTGCCCTGGGGCCTGGCAATTCCCCCAAGGCGGGGTCGATGACGGCGAATCGGTCAAGCAGGCGCTGTTCCGCGAGGTGCGCGAGGAGGTCGGTTTGTTGCCGAAGCATTACAAGGTCGTCCTGCAGCGCAGCGGCTACCGCTACCTCTATCCGCCCAGCGTGCGGCTCAAGAAACTCCGCAAGCACGGCAGCCACGGCCAGGAGCAGACCTACTTCCTGTGCATGCTCAAGGCCAACGCCCCGGAGGTCGATGTCAACCAAAGCCCGCGAGAGTTCAGCAACTACCGCTGGATCGAACCCTCGGCCTTCAAGCTCAAATGGCTCCCCGCATTCAAACGCGACGTCTACCGCGAGGTGATGCGCGACTTTTTCGATGTCGAGCTCTAGCATCGTGTTCGCCGGTCGGGGCATTTGGATCAAATGACCGTTGGGGAACGGGCAGATGGCTACCAAGGCGGTCGTTTTGTCAAAACGACCCTACCGTTCGGCGTTTTCATGCACGCCAACCGGCCAGCGCAAGCCTCCCGGGTCCCTGCCCAGCCCAAGCAACATGGCCAGCGCGCGCCAGGCAAAACCAAGACGTCCCGACCAAGGCCGCGACGGGGTCACCACCTCCCACGGCTTTTCCACGGCAATCGCCCGCAAGGTGGAAGACGGATTGACCACGGTCGCCCGCACGCAAAGCCGCAGCATCGGCAGGTCGGCGACGCTGTCGGTGTAGCCATGGCACTCTCGCAACACGCCCCCGTCAAACCACGACGCAGGCAGTACATGCCGCAGACGCTCGACCTTGGCCTCGCCCTTGTGGTTGCTCAGCTCGGGAAAGATCCCGCCCTGCTCGACCGGAGTGCCCAGGCTCAGATCAAAGCCGAGCATTCTACCGATCTCGACCACATACCACTCGGGACTCGCCGAAGCCAGGATCAGGAAATCCCCGCGCCGGCGATGCTCCTCGAGACGCCCGCGCAACTCGGGATAGATCGCCGGCATCAGCGCCTGCGCGAAGTCGCGCGCATGGCCCTCCAGGGTCTCCCGATCCATGCCCCATAGAAAACTCAGGAACACCCGCTTCATGCCCTCGCTGCCGAGCAGACCGGCGACCGGCAAAAACAACAGGAAAAGCGGCAGGAACACGATCCTCCATGGCTCGCGGCGCACCACAAAATGGCGGAACAGCAACTGGCAATCCCAGGGGATCAAGGTGCCATCCAAATCAAACAAGGCGATGCCCTTGGGCGGGGCTTGGGGAAAAGCATGCGGACCGGTCATGAAATCTGGGCCCGCAGCCTGCCACGATCCGCCACCCGCCGCCACCCCAATTCCCGCCCCTTGACGACGCTTTGCGCTTTGCGCCCGTCCCGGATCCGCTCTAAGTTCGCCGCCATGCCAGACCTGCCCGAGGCCGACCCGAGATTCAACGATTTCCTGCTGCTCCAAGCCCAGAATGCCGGGCTTTTCCTCGGCCAGATCCCCCACCCCCAGTCCGGGCAGAAATCCATCAACCTCCGCGCCGCCCGCTCGGTCCTCGATTCGCTGGAAATGCTGGCTTCCAAAACCCGCGGAAATCTCACAGCTTCCGAAGCCAAGCTGCTGGCGACCCTGCTCGACAACCTGACGCCCCTCTACGAGAACGCCGCCGAATCCCCCGACCACGACTGACTCCCTGCGCCCCATGACCTTCGACCCCTTCAACATCGGCAACGTCCCCGTCGGCGGACCCACCCCGTTCTTCATCCTCGGCCCCTGCGCACTCGAGAGCGAGGACTTCGCCTGGAGCATGGCCCGCTCGCTCAAGGAAATCGCCGACCGCACCGGCATCCACTTCATCTTCAAGGCCTCCTTCGACAAGGCGAACCGCACCTCGGTCGATTCGTTCCGCGGCCCCGGCATCCACGAAGGCTGCCGGATCCTCGGCGAAATCTCGAAGGAACTCGGCGTCCCGGTCACCACCGACATCCACACCGAAGCCCAGGCGGACATCGCGGCCGAACACATCGACCTCCTGCAGATCCCCGCCTTCCTCTGCCGCCAGACCGACATGCTCGAAGCCGCCGCCAAAACCGGCCGCGCCGTCAACATCAAGAAGGGCCAGTTCCTCGCCCCGTGGGACACCGTGAACATCGCCAACAAGATGCGCTCCTTCGAATGCGATCGCTTCCTGATCACCGAGCGCGGCACCACTTTCGGCTACAACAACCTCGTCACCGACATGCGCTCGCTCTACTGGATGCGCAAGGAAGGACTGCCGGTCGTCTTCGATGCCACCCACTCGGTCCAGCGCCCGGGCGGACTCGGCGGCAGCACCGGCGGCGATGGCGAACTCGCCCCCGTCCTGGCCAAGGCCGCGGTGGCCACCGGCGTCGACGGGCTCTTCATGGAAGTCCACTCGGACCCCGCCAACGCCCTCTCCGACGGACCCAACCAGATCCCGCTCGAATTCATCGAATCACTGCTGGTCAGGCTGATCGCCATCCACCACGCCGCGCACTGAATTCTCCTTTCCCAACCCCACTCCTCGCTTGCGTCCGGTTTTTTCCATCCTCCTGGCCCTCGGCACCGCCGCCCACGCGGTCGAGGAACTCCAAAGCGACCCGAAAAAAATGGCCGCGATTTCGATGCTGCCCGATGGCAGCGAACTCAAGGGCGTGATGATCCCCCGCCACGACGAACAGCACCGGCTGGTCAGCTCGCTGCGCGCGAAACTCATCACCTTGGTGAGCGACGAAATCATCGCCGGACGCGAGGTCCGAATCGACTTCTTCAACCCGGACGGGTCGAAGCGCGGCAACATCCATCTCGCGGAAGCCACGGTCAACCAACGCATCGGCATGCTCCAAAGCCCCCAGCCGGTCAGCATCCACAGCGAGAAATTCCATGCCAAAGGCAGCGGCCTCCACTACGGGTTGCAGGAAAGCCAAGGCTTCATCTCCGGCCCCGTCACCACCTGGATCAAGGCCCTCACCGCAACCACCATGAATTCCAAATCCTCCTCCATCCTCGGTGCCACCGGACTGGCGCTGATCTCGCAGACGATGGCGATCACCACTCCTCCGGCCCAAGGCGCTGAGGAAAAAAAACCGGTGATGATCAACACGGTGAACCCCGGCTCGCCCGAAGAGGAACAGCAAAAATCGGCGGAGCTGCTCGAGGCCCAGCGCAAGGCTTCCGAAAACACCACCGAAAGCACCCGAGCCTTTCTGGATCAGGCCTCTCTCAACAGCAAGGAACTCCTCGCCCCATCGAAAATCGCCGCCAACACCGCACCGCTCGACATCGTCCCCGGCGAGATGGACACCGTGATCTCCTGCGACGGCGGAATGTATTTCGACGCGGAGAAAGGCATCCTCATCTACCTGAAAAACGTCAGGGTCGAAGACCCGCGCTTCCAGCTCACCGGCGCCAACGAACTCAAGATCCACCTCTCGCAAAAGAAAAAACAAGCCGCCGGCAAGGACGGCAAGCCCGCCGTGGAACCGGATGCCGCCAACAAGGACAAGGAGCAGGAGAGCCCGATCGGCAACTTCGACCAGGTCGAGCGCATCATCGCCACCGGCGCCGTGCGCATCCTCCAGCGCTCGGTGGAGAAAGGCAAAATTCCCGTCGAGGCCAGCGGCGCGATCTTCACCTACCGTCCGGAAACCGGCGAAATCCTCCTCAGCGGCGGCTACCCGTGGGTCAGGCAGGGATCCAGCTTCATGCGCGCCAAGTCCCCCAACCTCACCCTGCGCATCCAGAAATCCGGAAGCTTCGTCACCGAGGGCAACTGGGAAATGGGCGGCACCCTCAAATCGAATTGAGATCCTCCACTCCCGCTGCAGCATTCCGGCACCCCTAGCGACCCCTTCCAAGCTCCCGCCATGCACGACCCCGGCTCCACCGTCTGTCACACCGAAACCGCCGTCCTTTACGCCAAGGGCCTCAAGAAGGTCTATGGCGGACGCCCCGTGGTCGACGGCGTCTCGATGACTGTCCAGCCGCGGGAAATCGTCGGACTGTTAGGCCCCAACGGTGCCGGCAAGACGACCTCGTTCTACATGATCGCCGGACTGGTCGCCGCCGATGCGGGATCGGTCTCGTTCCTCGGACACGACATCTCGCACATGCCGATGCACCGCCGCGCCCGCCTCGGCCTCGGCTACCTGCCCCAGGAGGAATCGGTGTTCCGCAAGCTCTCGGTCCTCGACAACCTGCTCGCCATCCTCGAAACCCGCCCCGGACTCAGCCACTCGGACCGCCTCGACCGCGCCCAGGACCTGATGAACCGCTTCGGCATCGCCAAGCTCGCCAAGTCCCAGGCGATCACGCTCTCTGGTGGTGAGAAACGCCGCCTCGCCATCGCACGCTCGCTCTGCTCGGACCCGAAACTCCTGATGCTCGACGAACCCTTCGCCGGCATCGACCCAATCGCCGTCGAAGACATCCAACGCATCGTGCGCGAACTGCGCGACCGCGACGGAC
>CBFGOB010000209.1:0-5218 GCA_965650215.1 uncultured bacterium
CTTCGGGTTGGGAGCGGATCGACTCGAGCAGGCGTGGCAGGTTGTGGGCCTCATTGCGGGCGGGGATGATGATGCTGACCTGGCTCGCGGACGATGATCCTTCGCGGCGTGGATCCACCGAGGTCCGCAGCCGGTGGAAGATGGCCCAACCGAACGTCCAGGGGATGAGCAGAAGCGGGATCAGGAACAGCATGATGGCAGACACGTTGCAGCCGGGAAATCCGATGCGCAAGGCCGGCATGGCGAATTCGGGCTTTCATCCTGTCGACGGATGTCCTATCTGATCGGATCGCATTTCAAAAACCCATACCGAACCATGAGCGAAGAACATTCCGTCGAAGCACCGTCCATCAACGAGGAGAAACTCGAGGCCCTCCTGCGGCACAAGGCGTCACAACAAAACCTGCCCTTTGCGATCGCTGCCGGCATGCTGAGCGCCACCATCGGCGCGGTCGTCTGGGCCGCGGTCACGGTGGCGACCCAGTATCAGATCGGTTGGATGGCGATCGGTGTCGGCTTCCTCGTCGGTTACGCGGTGCGGACCTTCGGCAAGGGCATGAGCACGGTTTACGGCGTGGTGGGAGCGGGCTTCGCCCTGCTCGGCTGTGTCGCTGGGAATTTCCTCAGCATCATCGGCTTCGTGGCAAACGAGGAGCAGCTCGGCTATGCGGAGACCTTGGGTGCATTCAACTTCGCGGGATTCCCGGAACTCATGATGGCGACATTCAGCCCGATCGACCTGCTGTTCTACGCCATTGCCCTCTTCCAAGGCTACAAGTTGAGCTTCGCCGGCATCACCGAGGAAGAGATCGTGGCCCTGGCGGACGAGGCTTGATCCGGCCTCCCGAGTGTACAGACTCCCGGGCATGTCCGCTCCCGCCCAGACTCCGATGATGGCCCAGTATCTGGCCATGCGGAAATCGCTGCCGGCGGACATCATCCTGTTTTTCCGTCTCGGCGATTTCTACGAGATGTTTTTCGAGGATGCGAAAGCGGCGGCGCCGATCCTCAATGTCGCCCTGACCAAGCGCGGCGGGACTCCGATGTGCGGCATTCCGTTCCACGCGTCCCAAGGATACATCGCGCGCCTGCTCAAGGCGGGCAAGCGGGTCGCGGTTGCCGAGCAGACCTCGGATCCCAAGCCGGGCAAGCTGGTTGAACGCGAGATTTCCAGGATCCTGACGCCGGGTTCGATCGATGATCTCACCCTGCTCGAGGACGAGCGGCCGAACTACCTCGCGGCGGTCGTGCATCACGGCAAATCCTTCGGTTTGGCCTGTGTGGATCACACGACCGGTGAGTTTTCGATCGCCGAGTATGCGGACCGGGGGCAGCTCGGTGACGAGATCGCGCGCATCGCGCCGTCCGAATTGCTGATCCCGGACCATCAGACCGCTGATTTCGGCACGATCCAGCACAGCATGCCTTACGAAGGCTATGCGTTCCTTCCCGAGCATGCGGTGCAATTGCTCAAGGATCACTTCGGCGTGCATTCGCTTGACGGTTTCGGCTGCGCCGACCTGCATGCCGCCTGTGGTGCGGCGGGCGCGGTGCTGCACTACCTCATCCACCAGCTGCGGCGTCCCTGCGAACACCTCAAGTCGCCGCGCGTGCGCGATCAGGCCGCTTGTGTGCTGATCGACGCCGCGTCCCAGCGCAACCTCGACCTCGTCGAGTCCCGCGGCGGCAAGGCCCACACCCTGCTGGGGGTGCTTGACCGCACGGCGACGCCGATGGGAGCCCGCCTGTTGCGCGACTGGATCTTGCACCCCCTCAGGGACCTGGCGGTCCTCACCGGCCGCCAGGACACCATCGCCGCATTCCTGGCGGAGCCTTACCTGCTGTCGAAGTGTCGCGAGTCCCTCAAGGGGATCCGCGACATCGAGCGCACCACATCCCGCCTGTCGCAGGGGTCCGGCAACGCGCGTGATTTGCAGTCGCTTGGCATTTCGTTGTCGCATGTGCCGGCGCTCAGGGAGGATCTCGTTTCGCTCTTGGGTCCGGGCTGTCCCTTGATCGGCATGCTCCATGATTTCGGCGAGCTGACGGCATTGCTGGAAAGCGCGCTGGTCGACGAACCGCCGGCGCATCTGCGGGACGGCGGGGTCATCCGCGACGGCTGGTCCGCTGAGCTTGATGAGCTGCGCAGCGCCTCGCGCGACGGCAAGGACTGGATCGCCAAACTGCAGGAGGACGAACGCAAGCGCACCGGCATCGATTCCCTCAAGGTGAAGTTCAACAACGTGTTCGGCTACTTCATCGAGGTGACCAGCACCCATTTCAACAAGGTTCCCGACGACTACACGCGCAAGCAGACGATGGCCAATGCCGAGCGCTACATCACTCCGGCGCTCAAGGAGATGGAGAACAAGGTGCTCGGCGCGGAGGAACGCTCGAAGAAGCTGGAGCTGGAGCTTTTCGCCGACCTTCGCGACAGGGTCGTGACGCATCTCGGGCGCTTGCAACAGACTGCGGCGGCGGTGGCCGAAATCGACGTGCTGTGCGCGCTGGCCGAGGTCGCCCAGATCCACCGTCACTGCCGTCCGGTGCTCAACGAGGGTAGGGGCTTCATCGTCGAGAACGGCCGTCATCCGGTGCTCGAGCAAACCCTCACCGACATGAAATTCGTGCCGAATGATGTGGGCATGGATCCCGACGAGTCGCGCCTGCAAATTCTAACTGGTCCGAACATGGCGGGTAAATCGACCTACATCCGCCAGGTGGCGCTGATCGCGCTGATGGCGCAGATCGGCGCATACGTGCCTGCCGATGCGGCGACATTGGGCCTGGTGGACCGCATCTTTTGCCGCGTGGGCGCTTCCGATGACATTTCCCGCGGACAATCGACCTTCATGGTCGAGATGAGCGAGACCGCGCTGATCCTCAATCATGCCACCGCGCATTCGCTGGTGATCCTCGATGAGATCGGCCGCGGCACGGCCACCTTCGACGGCCTCTCGATCGCTTGGGCGGTTGCGGAGCACCTGCACGACCAGATCGGCTGCCGGACCTTGTTCGCCACCCACTATCACGAGCTCACCGATCTCGCGAATGCCAAGTCCGGGGTTGCCAACTTCAACGTGGCGGTTCGCGAATGGAACGAGGAAATCATCTTCCTCCACAAGATCCTGCCCGGTGCGGCGGACAAGAGCTACGGCATCCAGGTGGCGCGCCTCGCCGGCCTGCCCAAACCGGTGCTCGAACGCGCCAAGTCGATCCTGTCCCACCTCGAGCTCCACTCGGCCAAGCCCGAGGCCAGGCAGCTGGGGCCCCGGGCCAAGAACACCCGCCAG
The DNA here is from genome assembly GCA_965650215.1 of uncultured bacterium. GTDB lineage: Bacteria > Verrucomicrobiota > Verrucomicrobiia > Verrucomicrobiales > Akkermansiaceae > Luteolibacter. The sequence goes on from CBFGOB010000209.1 coordinate 3,294, forward strand.
GAAGAAGGGCCGCGGGCGAATCCGCCCCAGATGGATTTGTTCGGCGATTTTTGAGGCCGGGTTGGGTCAGGGATTTGCCGGAATACCGGGACAAGACGATGCAGTGCTTAAGCGCGATTGATAATTGTGATGAGCGAAAGTGTACGGTTTGGGTTGATTTCAAATCCCTGATCATGATAGACCTCAGACGATTGTTGAAATCATGGTTTTCCCGTTTCAAATCCCCGGCATTTGGTGGGCGGCTTTGAGTTCAGCTTCGCGCGTTCTTGTTTTTGGTGTTGCCGTTGGTTTGCGGCATCGCCGACCCATTTGGTAGGGGCTTAAAGGTGGGCCAATGCCATAACCGGGGCGGGTGACTTTCGGGTCATCCGCCCCAAATGGTTTCAGGCCCATGGGCCGCCCGCTCAGTTCAGCACGTAAAACCCGATGTTGAGGTAGGTGGCGAAGCCGACCCAGGCCAAATACGGCCAGAGGAGCATCGAGGCCGGGCGGTGGACCCTCCAGAACATCCGCACCATGACGATGAGGCTGAGATCGAGCAGAATGATGTCCACCAGTGCCCAACCCGGGCTGCGCATGCCGAAAAACAGGGGGGTCCAAATGAAATTGCAGAGCAAGTGCAGTCCGATCAGGGCAAAGGCGCCCCAAGGGCGCTGGCGGAAGCAGCGCTTCACATAGAGAGCGATGGAAACCGCGATCATCGCATACAATACCGTCCAGACCGGGCCGAAGACCCATGAGGGCGGTGTGAGCGGCGGGCGGGTGAGTTCGGAATACCAGGCGTTCATGGGAGGGTTCAAAAAAGGGGGGGGCTTCGAGTCTATCCCCCCCGAGGGCACGCATTCTGTCACAAGGCATCCGTGCCCACAAGGGGTGAAACGTCGGGTTGTGGCTGTTTAATCGATGCGTAATAAAAATTATCTTGTCAATGAGCCCGGCCTATTGTTAAACCTTACTGATATAGGCGATGAATGCATTTCCCTTACGCCTGATCCAGCAACCAAACCCGTCCCACATCATGAAACATTCCCACTGGACTGCCGCCATGGCAGCCGCTGTTGCCCTCAGCAGCCAAATTGGCCCTGCCTCCGCCCAAAACGGCAAAGGCAACGGATTGCCCTCGACCATTCCCGCGGTTCCGTTGGCGGTCTTCTCGGCGAACCCGAGCATTGTGCAAACCGGCACCTATCCGACCCTGACCTGGAGCATTACCTATCCGAGCAAGGTGAGCGATGTGGCGACGATCACCGCTCCCGGAGTGGTTACCCTCAACACGCCGATGTATGTCTCCGTGCGTCCGGTGGGCGTGGGGGTCACCCAAAGCGGCCGTGGCGATGACATCAGCACCATCCACTCTGAAGCCCGGATCAGCATCAACGGTTCTTCCTATCAGCAGCTTTTCTACGGCACCAACACCGATGTCAATCCCTCGACCTCGCTTTACATCAAGAAATTGACCTCGGGCACGACCATTGACTTTGGCGGTCGCTACGTGATCGGCAACGAGTGGACTCCGTTTTACACGACCAAGAGCTCCAACATGCAGGTCATCACCCTTGCGAACGGTGACACGCTTCCGACCAGTGTCGATCTTGCGGCCTCCGGCACCCTCGCCAGCTACCTCAAGCCCTACATCAATTACGTCAACGGCCAAGGCATCGTGAACATCGGGCCGATGAATGTTCTCGTTCTGATGGAGCTTGCTGAAAAAGATCATGGCAACAGCCGCTTCGATTACCAGGACGTGGTTCTGCTGGTCAATTTCGCCAGCAAGCATCCGAACAACGGCCACGGCAACAACCTTGACGGTGTGGACTCCTCGAACCCCGGCAAAGGCTCGGGTGGTCCGAACGGCGAAGTGGATCCCTCCGGTGGAGTGGATGACGAGCGTCGTTGATTCCCCAGGGACACGGTTTAGAGATTCC
>CBFGOB010000210.1:0-5207 GCA_965650215.1 uncultured bacterium
GCCCGGCCAGCTCGGCCGACATCTCCTTCGGCCACCCGGAAAAGGTCCTGATGGTTTCCGGCCGCTTCCTGCACGAGCACCCGGAACAGACCACCCTGCTGGTCGCCTCCCTGCTCGAGGCCTGCCGCCTCTGCCAGTTGCCGGAATTCCGCGAGGATCTGATCGGCATCCTCTGCGACAGCAGCTACACCGGCGCGAGCCGTGAGGTGCTCGGCAACAGCCTCGGCGGACGCTTCGTCACCGGCCGCGACCACATCGACGAGAATCCTTTCCACCTGTTCTACGGCAAGGATGTCAACCGTCCCACCGGCGAGAAGGCCTCCTGGCAACTCGCCGGCCTGCGCACGATCGGCGTGCTGCCGGAGCACATCGCCATGACGGAAGCACCGATCCACCGCGAAGACATTTTTCTCGCCGCCCAAAAAACCGTGCGCCCCGCCTGAGGGCCCGCAGCCGCCGGAACATGACCGGCTTTCATGCCCATGATGAAATCCCATCCGCACCCACCAGCCCGATCCACCGGAGTTTGGCATTGATCCCGCTAGTTGGGTAGCGACCCCAACCTTCCACATCATGACTTCTCCACAACCGTTCAACCGCAGGAAATTCCTGTCGACCTCCGCCAAAACCTCCGCTCTCGGACTCCTCTACTCGGGCCTGCCGGCCGGCTGGGCGGGCGCACAACCCGCATCGGACGCGCCCGAATCTCCAAACGTCAACTTCGGCATCATCGCCCTCACCGACTGCTCACCGATCGTCATCGCCCACGAAAAGGGACTCTTCAAAAAATACGGCATCCACTCGACCGTCACCAAGGGTGCAAGCTGGGCGGCGATCCGCGACTCGCTGGCCAACGGCGATATCCAGGCCACCCACATGCTCATCGGCATGCCGATCGCCTCGACGATGGGCCTCGGCGGCGCGCCGAAAGTGCCGATGGTCATCCCCTGGCTGCTCAACCGCAACGGCCAATCGATCAGCCTCGCGAAAGCCCTGAAAGGCAAGGTGGGCGCCGATCCGAAAGCGCTCAAGCCCTTCGTCGACAAGGCGAAGGCCGACGGCCATCCGATGACCTTCGCCATGACCTTCCCGCCCGGAACGCACGCGATGTGGATCCGCTACTGGCTCGCGGCCGGCGGCATCAACCCTGGCGATGCCAACGGTGCCGGCGCCGACATTTCCCTGATCACCATCCCGCCACCGCAAATGGTGGCCAACATGCAGGTCGGCAAGATGGACGGCTTCTGCGTCGGAGAACCCTGGAACGCGAAAACCATCAACGACGACATCGGCTTCACCGCCATCAACACCCAGGGGATCTGGAAGGACCATCCGGAAAAGGTCTGCGCCTTCAAGGAGGACTTCGCGGAGAAAAACCCGAAAACCGTCAGGGCCGTGCTCAAGGCGCTCCACGAGGCGAGCGTCTGGCTCGACCAGATGGACAACCGCCCCGAGCAGGCGAGGATCGTCAGCGCCCCGACCTACATCAACTGCCCGCCGGAGCTCATCCTCGGACGCCTCCAGGGCAAGTACGACATGGGCGACGGCCGCCGCTTCCGCGATCCGGACTACATGGTGTTCAGCGAACGCAACTGCAACTATCCGCAACCGAAGTATGGCAAGTGGTGGCTGACCCAGCTGCGCCGCTGGGGCTTCACCGATGGCGCGCCCGATTACGAAGGCGTGACCCGACAGGTGATGCGCACCGACTTCTACGAAGAGGCGATGAAGGAAATCGGTTACACCCACGGCGGCCTCAGCGAGACCAGCGAAACCCTCTTCGACGGTTCCGTGTTCGATCCCACGGGCGACATGGAAGCCTATGCCGCCTCCTTTGCCGTCAAGACCCTCAAGGGCTGAACCCTCACACCGATGCCACCCATGCGTCCGGGAAGCCCAGGCCTCCCGGACGCCCGATTCGCAGATCCCATGAAATTCCTCCAATCGCTCAAACTCGACTCCATCCTCCTGCCGCTGGTCGGCATCATGCTCTGCCTCGGCGGCTGGGCGCTGATCGCCGGCAAATCGACCAGCACCACCGTCGTCGACGACTGGGGCGACCAGGTCACCAAGGTCGAACGCCACGGGATTTCCAAAAACCTGCCCTCACCCGGCGAAACCTGGACCGCCAGCAAGCCCTACATTGTCGAACCCGTCGCCAAGCGCGGCGAACTCGACCAGGGAATCCTGCGCTTCGCCTGGCTTTCGCTCAAACTGGTCGCCCAGGGATACCTGATCGCGCTGCTGGTCGGCACACCGGTCGGGTTTTTGTTAGGACTTTCGAAGAACTTCACCAAGGCCTTCGACCCGATCATCCAGATCCTGCGCCCGGTCTCGCCGCTCGCCTGGCTGCCGCTGGGCATGGTGCTCTTCAGCGGACTGAGCATTGCCGATGCCGACGGCCGCATCACCTTCGGCACCTCGGACGCCGCCGCCCTCTTCACCATCGCCATCTGCGCGATGTGGCCGACCGTGCTCAACACCGCCGTCGGCGTGCGCGCGGTGCCACAGGACTACCTCAACGTCGCCAAGGTGCTCAAACTCTCGAAATTCAAAACCCTCGTCAAAATCCTCATTCCTTCCGCCCTGCCCTACATGTTCACCGGCTTCCGCCTCTCACTCGGCATCGCCTGGCTGGTGATCGTGGCCGTTGAAATGCTCATCGGCAAACCCGGCGTCGGCGGCTTCCTCTGGCAGCAATACAATGCCAACAGCTACGCCCACATCATCCTTTCGATCCTCACCATCGGCCTCATCGGCTACATCCTCGACCGCCTGATGAGCGTCATCGAAGGGCGCTTCCGCACCGCCTGACGCATCTCCCAATCTCCCAATCTCCCAATCTCCCAATCTCCCAATCTCCCAATCTCCCAATCTCTTTTCCCATGCCACCCATCCTGCAACTCACCAGCGCTTCGAAGTCCTTTGCAGGCACGACGGTGCTGTGCGACATCGACCTCTCGGTGGAGGAAGGCGACTTTGTGTCGGTCATTGGTTACTCGGGATCCGGCAAGAGCACGCTCATCAACCTGATCGCGGGACTGCTCAAGCCGGACTGCGGCACGGCGATGATGGACGGCACACCGATCCAAGGCCCAGGCCCGGAGCGCGGCATCGTGTTCCAGAACTACTCGCTGCTGCCCTGGCTCAATGTCACCGAAAACGTCCGGCTCGCCATCGACCAGATATTCCCCGGTCTCAGCGAAAAGCAACGCGCCGACCGCGCGGCGGAATTCATCGACATGGTGAAGCTCACACCCGCCTCGCACAAACTGCCGCGCGAACTCTCGGGCGGCATGCGCCAGCGCGTCTCGGTCGCGCGCACCCTTGCCGCGAATCCGCGCATTCTCCTGCTGGACGAACCGCTCTCGGCACTCGACGCCCTCACCCGCGCAACCCTCCAGGACGAGATCGCGGACATCTGGCAGAAAAACCGCACGACGGTGATCTGGATCACCAATGACCCCGACGAAGCGCTGCTGGTCGCCGACCGCGTCATCCCGCTGCTTCCCGGACCCCAGGGCGCGACGCTTGGCGCGGAGATCCGCGTCGAGTTGGAACGCCCGCGCGACCGCAAGTCCCTGCTCGCTTCTCCAATCTTCAAGGACCTGAAGCTCCAACTCGTCAACACCCTGCTCGGCGCGAAGAAAGACCGCGCCGCACAAGTGACCCGGAAACTCGCCGCCCCGGACATCCTGCCGGAAGATCTCGGCAAGGCCCGCAACTTTTCGATGTTCGACCGCCCCGGCCCACGCCGCCGTTCCCAATTGCAACGCGAGGAACTCAAGGTCGAAGTTTCCTAACTCCACCAACCGCCCATGGCACCCGTTCTCGAACTCTTCAAACTCTCGAAAACCTACGGCAAGACCACGGTCGTCAGGGACTTCAACCTCAACATCGCCGCAGGCGAATTCGTCACGCTCATCGGCCACTCCGGCTGCGGCAAATCAACGGTGCTCTCGATGGTCGCCGGCCTCACCGACGCCAGCGGCGGAGGCATGGTCCTCTCCGGCCGCGAAACCAATGAAGCCGGACCGGACCGCGGCGTGGTCTTCCAGTCGCCCTGCCTGCTGCCGTGGATGACCGCCTTCGACAACGTCATGCTCGGGGTCAACCAGGTCTACTTCACCGCTTCGAAAACCGAGCGCCGCGAACTCGCCGAATACTACCTCACCGTCGTCGGTCTCGGCAATGCGATGCACAAGTTCCCGGGGGAACTCTCCCAAGGCATGCGCCAACGCGTCGGCATCGCCCGCGCCTTCGCGCTGCAACCGAAAATGCTGCTGCTCGACGAGCCCTTCGGCATGCTCGATTCGCTCACGAAAATGGAACTCCAGGAGGTCCTGCTCGAGCTCTGGCGGCGCAACCAGCTCACAACCCTGATGGTCACCCACGATGTCGATGAGGCGATCTTCCTCTCCGACCGCGTCGTGATGATGACGGACGGCCCCGAAGCCGAAGTCGGCGACATCCTCGAAATCCCCTTCGAACGCCCGCGCAACCGCGCCGCGATCCTTGCCGATCCGCGCTACCCGGAAATCCGCAGGCACCTGCTGACCTTCCTCAACGAGCGCTCGCACCTCCGACCGAGCCGCATCGCGGCACCGCAGGCGGAAACCGCGGAAGCCGGCGCATGCACCCTGCCCGACGGCGCGACGGCAACGCATTGACCCGGTGGCGGCGGACACCATCCGCCATACCGACCCATGAAGCGCGCTCATGCCGGGGATGGCGCGGATTCTCGGACCTTCCGTCTGCCGCCCGCGCGGTGGCATGGGCGGTGCTGAATCCAACGCCGAACCCATTCCAAAAAACCATGGATCCACTCCACGACTCAGGCTTCACCGAGGAGCAAACCCACTACCTCTCCGGCTTCATATCCGGGGTGCTGCAGGCCCGCGATCTGCCTTTCCTTGGCCAGGACGCTTCCGGACGCTTCACCCACCAGGCTCATGAGGCGCTTGCAGAGCAGATTCACGGCACACCACTCGACGACCTGTGCAAGGAGGAACGGATCAAACACGAGCAGCATGGACTCGATTGCTACGACACGATCCTGGCCAACGCGGCGCGCAAGCGCTTCCCGGTGGACGGCGACATTTTCCGCTACAAGTTCCACGGGCTCTTTTTCGTCAGCCCCGCGCAGGAAAGCCTGATGCTGCGCTGCCGCATCGCCGGCGGCGCGCTGAGCACCCACCAGTTCCGCG
>CBFGOB010000211.1:0-5142 GCA_965650215.1 uncultured bacterium
GGCTCCGTGGGCGATGGCGTCGGCGCCTTCCTTCAGGGCGACATCGATCATGCCCTTGGTGATGCAGGGGCGGGCGATGGAGGTGCCGAGCAGGTAGCGGCCTTCGTAAACGGCGTTCGCCTGGAACATGGGGAAGATGTAGTCGCGGGCGAATTCCTCCTTCTGGTCGTCGATGTAGCACTTGGACGCGCCGGTGGAGAGGGCCTTGGCCTCGAGGCCGTCGAGTTCGTCGCCTTGTCCGCAATCGGAGCAGTAGGCGATGATCTCGGCGTTGTATTTTTCCTTGAGCCAGAGGAGGAGGACGGAGGTGTCGAGACCTCCCGAGTAGGCGACGAGAATTTTCATAGCGGGGCGCACCAAAGCAGGAACCCGGCCCGCGGGCAAGTGGATTGCGGCATCGCCGCCGCATCCCGGGCAAGGAAAGCATGGACCTGATACGGCCCTCCAGCCGGTGGCAGGTGTTCCATGGTGGCGGGCTGCCTCATTTCACGGGAAACAAAAAAACCGCGCGGCCCTCAGGTGCCGCGCGGTTTTTTGGAATTCCGGGGCTTACTGGCAGGCCTCGCAGGTGCCGCCGTTCATCATGGCTTCGAGGCTGCAGGCGTTCTTTTCGGCTTCGGTGTACTGCTTCGGAGTGCCGCCGGCGATGCCGCGGACTTCCTTTTTGACGTCGATGGTGGCCTTCTCGATGTTGGACGCCTGCAGGGTGCGCAGGTAGTAGGTTGTCTTGAGCCCCTTGTCCCAGGCGCGGCGATACATGTGCGAGAGGGTCTTGAGGTCGGGCGTGGCAAGGAAGAGGTTCACCGACTGCGATTGGTCGATCCACTTCTGGCGGCGGGCGGCGGCATCGACGATGTATTCGTAGCTGATGCCGAAGACCGTCTTGTGCTTCTGCTTGATCGCTTCCGGGATGTCGTCGATCGCGTCGAGTTCGCCGTCGAAATACTTCAGCTGGTCGAGCATCGCCTGGTTCCACAGCTTGGCCTTTTTCAGGTCGCGCACGAGTTCGGCGTTGAGCACGATGAAGTCGCCCGAGAGGTTGGACTTCACGTAGAGGTTCTTGTAGTTCGGCTCGATGCACGGGGTGGTGCCCATGATGTTGCTGATCGTTGCCGTCGGCGCGATCGCGAGCACGTTGGAGTTGCGCATGCCGTGCTTCGCGATTTTCTCGCGCACGACCGACCAGTCCATCTTGCCGCCGCGCGGGATGTCGATCTTGCGGCCGCGCTCGTCCTCGAGCAGGTCGATGGTGTCCTGGGGAAGCAGCCCGCGGTCCCATTTCGAGCCCTTGTAGCTGCTGTAGGTCCCGACTTCGGCAGCGAGATCGGAAGAAGCACTATAAGCGTAGTAAGCGATCGCCTCCATCATCTCGTCGTTGAACTCGACGGCGGCGTCGGAGGCGAAGCCGAGGTTGCGCTTGTAGAGGGCGTTCTGCAGGCCCATCACGCCGAGGCCGATCGGGCGGTGGCGCGAGTTCGCGGTCTTGGCGGCTTCGGTCGGGTAGAAGTTGATGTCGATCACGTTGTCGAGCGCGCGGATCGCCACGGTGATGGTTTCCTTGAGCATCTCGTGGTCGATGTTGCCATCGGCGGTGATGTGGGAATCGAGGATCACCGAGCCGAGGTTGCAGACCGCGGTTTCGTCCGCGGAGGTGTTGAGGGTGATCTCGGTGCAGAGGTTCGACGAGTGGATGACGCCAACATGGTCCTGCGGCGAGCGCACGTTGCAGGGATCCTTGAAGGTGATCCAGGGGTGGCCGGTTTCAAAGACCATCTTGAGCATCGATTTCCACAGCTCGAGGGCGGGGAACTGGCGGGACCAGATCTTGCCTTCGGCGGCCATGGCCTCGTATTCCATGTAGCGTTGCTCGAAAGCCTTGCCGTAGAGGTCGTGGAGGTCGGGCACTTCGTTCGAGCGGAACAGCGTCCAGTTCTGGCGGTCTTCCATGCGCTTCATGAACAGGTCGGGAATCCAGTTCGCGGTGTTCATGTCGTGGCAGCGGCGGCGTTCGTCGCCGACGTTCTTGCGCAGCTCGAGGAAGTCCTCGATGTCGTTGTGCCAGGTTTCGAGGTAGGCGCAGCCCGAGCCGCGGCGCTTGCCGCCCTGGTTGACCGCGACCAGCTGGTCGTTGTGGAGCTTGAGGAAGGGGATGATGCCCTGCGACTCGCCGTTGGTGCCCTGGATGTAGCCGCCGGTGCCGCGCACCGCGGTCCAGGAGCCGCCGAGACCGCCCGCCCACTTGCTGAGGAAGGCGTTTTCGGCGATGCCGCGGATCATGATCGATTCGATCGAGTCGTCGACCTTGTAGAGGTAGCACGACGACAGCTGCGAGTGCAGCGTGCCGGAGTTGAAGAGCGTCGGGGTCGACGAGCAGAAGCGGCGGCCCTTATAGAGGTTGTAGAGGCGGATCACCCAGCTTTCCGCATCCTTCTGCTCGTTCTTGAACAGCCCCATCGCGACGCGCATCCAGAAGAACTGGGGCGTTTCGATGCGGCGCGGTTTGGCACCGGTCTTGTCGACGATGAGGTAGCGGTCGTAGAGGGTCTGGATGCCGAGGTAGTCGAAGTCGAGGTCGGCGGTCGGATCAAACGCTTCGGCGAGCTTGTCGAGGTCGAACTTCTGGAGCAGCTCCGGATTGAGGCGTTTGATCGCCACGCCGTGCTTGAGGTAGGACTTGAAGGCAACCTTGTGGGCGGTCTTGCGGCGGTCGATGCCGTCCTTCTGGATGCTCCAGCCGAGGACTTCCTCATAGATGTAGCTGAGCAGGATGCGGCCCGCGAACTTCGCGAAGTCGGCATCCTTTTCGATCAGGGTCTTGGCATTGAGGATGATGGTGTTCTTGAGGTCCTTGGCCGAGATTTCCGAACCCACCGAGCGGCGGAGTTCGCGTTCGATCTCGGCTTCGCTCATGTCGATCTTGAGGCCGATCATCGCGTAGGAAATGCGCTTCTTGAGCTCGGTGCCGTCCCAGAACGACGAGCTGCCGTCCTCGGTCGTGACCGTGACCATGAACTCCTGGTTCGGATCCTCGGCGCGTTCCTCCTCTTCGAGGCGGAGGCGGGTGCGTTGGGCGCGGTAGAGGATGTAGTGTTCGGCGGCCTTGTAGTGACCCTGGCGCATCAGTTCCTCCTGCACCATGTCCTGCACGTCCTCGATGTGGACGAAGGACTGGTCGCCGTGGCGCACGCGCTCGGTCACGCCGCGCGCGATGTCGATCGCCGGTTCGGGGTTTTCCTTGATCGTGAGGAAGGCCTTGCGCACGGCAATCTCGATCTTGGTTTCCGACCACGGCACCACGTTGCCGTTGCGGCGGATCAGGCGGACCGGAAGGGTGCTTGGTTCGGCCGAGGCGTCGATGCTGCCGTGCTTCTCCATCGAACGGCGGAAGGCCAGCGACTTGGCGACGTCGTAGGCCTCGTTCTCCAGCAGGGCCTTTTCAATGAGCAGGGAGAGGTCGCTTTCCGACAAGCGCAGGCGGCCGCCGTCATCGAGCGACTTCGTCAGGGAATTGGCAACCGAGTGGGCGACATCCGAGACGAACTGGCGGTTCTGCTCGGTGAAGATGCTGTCCTCCTCCTGGCTGCGCGAGATCATCAGGTCGGTCAGCGAGTTGCCGATCGCGTCGGCGACGTCCTCGAGCGAGAAGTGCGTGTCCTGGTTGCCGCGGGTGACGATGATGTCGCTGATCGGGCTGCGTTTGTCCTTGGGCAGCACCTCGCGCCAGGAATAGCCGCGTTCGGCGGCGGGCATGGAGAAGCGATCGGTGATCACCTGCTTGAGGATCAGATCTTCATCGGGGTTGACGGAACGGTACATGGGCGGACTGGAGGATAGGTTGGTGGTGGAGTGGAGAAGTGCCGGGTGATCTGTGGTTCAGAGCTCGTCGTCGTGGACGTTCTCGAGTGCGGAAGCCTTCTGGTATTCGGTGACGCGGCCTTCGAAGAAGTTGGTTTCCTTCTTGATGTCCATCATCTCGGCGAGCCAGGGGAAGGGGTTGGTCGTGTCCTTGTTGAGCGGAGCGAGGCCGCAGGAGGCCAGGCGGCGGTCGGCGATGTAGTCGATGTAGGTTTCGAAGTCCTCCGAGTTGAGGCCGATGCCGGCGACGGGCAGGCAGTCGCGGATGAATTTCTTCTCCAGCTCGATGCCGTCCTTCATCGTTTTGCGCAGGTCTTCCTTGAAGTCCTCGGTCCAGATGTCGGGGTTTTCGTCGATGAGGTCCATGAGCAGGTTGCGGAAGACCTCGATGTGGTTCGATTCGTCGCGCAGCGTGTAGCGGAACATCTGGCCGATGCCGGGGAACTTGTTCTGGCGGTAAAGGCTCAGGATCATGCCGAAGAGGCCGTAGAACTGGGTGCCTTCCATCACCTGGCCGAACATGAAGATGTTCTTCGCCAGCGCCTGCTTGTTGCCGGTGTCGGTGAGGTCGATGTCGCGGCGCAGCGAGCGGCTGTTGGACACCACGAAGTTGTTCTTTTCCTTGATCGTCGGGATGTCCTCGAACATCGCCTCGCACTCGTGCGGGTTGAGACCCAGCGAGGACAGCATGTAAACCAGGCTGTCGGCGTGGATGTTCTCCTCATGGGCGTGACGGCCCAGCACCAGCTTCAGTTCGGGAGCGGTCACCACCTCGCGCACCACGTGGAGGATGTTGTCGCCGACGATCCCCTCGGCAGCCGAGAAGTAGCCGATGCCCATCTTGATGATCCAGCGCTCGACATCCGAGATCTCGTCCGAGCGCCACTGTTCGACATCCTTCTGCATCGTGATGTCCTCGGGCTCCCAGTGGTTGTTCTTCATCGTCTTGTACAGATCGTAGGCCCACTGGTACTTCAGGGGCAGGATGTTGAAGAACATCGTGTCGCGGCCGTTGATCACGCGCTTCGCGGCGAAGGCTTTCTCCGCTTTGTCGCGGTCCAGGATGAAGGTGCGGTTGCCGATGGTGACGGTGGTGGTTGCAGACATGGTGGAAAGGTGATTTTCGGGGGTCGATTTGAGATTTTTCGCGACAGGCGCAGCGTCGCGGACACTGAGAGATCAGATCACGCCGGTCAACTTGATTTTGCTCATGTTGTATCCACAAATTATTCACAATACCACATATTGTGGTTTATGGAATGCATTTACAATGTAAACAAAAGCAAA
>CBFGOB010000212.1:0-5141 GCA_965650215.1 uncultured bacterium
AGCTCGGATGGGTGCCGATCGCCGGCATGGCGATGACGGTGCTGTCGCTGGTCATCGTGTGGGCTCCGCCCGGTGGGACGGGCTTCATGGCCTTGCTGGCGGGTCTGGCATTTGCCTCGGCCTTGTTTCTCGCGCCCTTGAATGCGTGGCTGCAGGACACCTATCCGGCCGACAAGCGCGGCGAGCTTCAGGCGTCGGTGAATTTGCAGGATTGCTTCGGCGGGATCATCGCCGTGGCGATCATCGCCGGATTCGAATTCGTCACCGGATGGCTGGAGCTTGAGCCGCTGACGGGATTCCGTTTGCAGATGCTCTTCATTGCGGGCGTCTGCCTGTGGGTGACGCTGTGGATTCTCCAGGTCCTGCCTGCGGACCTGTTGCGGATGCTCGGAGTCTGGCTGGTGCGCCTGCTCTACCGTATTCGTGCCGCGCATCCGGAGCGCTTGCCGGCGAAGGGTGGTGCCTTGCTCTTGCCGAACCACGTGTCCTATGCCGACGCCTTCCTGCTTTCCGCCGCGAGTCCGCGGCCGATCCGCTTTGTGATGGAGGAGGTGTTTGCCAGCCGGAGATCGATCGATCTGTTCACGCGCATTTTCGACACGATCACAATCCGCCGGGATCATCCCCTGGAAGGGATCCGCGCGATGATCCACGCGCTGCGGCAGGGGGATGTGGTGTGTCTTTTCCCCGAGGGCCAGCTCACGCGCACCGGCACCTTGAGTCCGTTGCTGCGTGGCTTTGAGCTGACCGCCCGCAAGGCCGGACATCCGATCCTGCCGGTGTGGATGGATGGCATCTGGGGCTCGGTGTTTTCCTTCGAGCGCAACCGTTTTTTCGGCAAGTGGCCGAGAGCGGGCAAGCTGCCGGTGACGGTGGCGTTTGGCGTGCCGCTGGAGCCGAAGGATGCGTCTGCGGAAAGCGTGAGGCAGGGGCTGCTTGCCGCGTCGGCCGAGGCTGTCGAGCGACGCTTCGGCGAATCGAAATGGTCGGCGCGGCGGCCCGGGCCGGGTGCCTCGCAGGGTCGGGCCTTTGAAGCGCTGGAGGGTTCCGGGCGTGCGGCGGCCTGGGGCACTGGCCACCAGATCGGGATGGTCAATGCCCTGCCATGGGGCGGCGTCATCCATGGTTTGCGCGATGACCCGGCCTTGGAGGGTCTGTTCGGTCTAACCGTTGCATTTCCGGACTTGTTCCGCGCGCGGCTGGTGCTGGAGGCGGCGTATGAGGGCAAGCGTCCGGGGTTGTGGGTGGGTGGGGAGCGCTTGCGCGGGCAGATCGCGGAATGCTCCCACGTGCCTGCGGGCACGGAGTTTTACGATTTCAGCGCGCAGGCGCTGGAGCCGTTGATCAAGGATGGCCTGGCGCATTATCCTTGCCTCGCGATCGGCGGGCGGGTCATTGCGATGTCGATGGCGGATCCGCCGGAAGTGCCTTCGGGCTTTGAATGTCAGGTCGGGCACAAGCGCGGGTCCTGGGGCCGCTTGCTTCCCGGTTGGGTGATTCGCGTCGGTGCGGATGGCCGCCATCGGGTCCATGGCTTCGGCGTGCCGCACGCCGGACTTGAGCTGCCCGAGGGCTGCCTGCCCGATGACGAGGGGTTTTTGGTGAGGGGAATGTAGCGGCGGTCTGTGATTGTCTCGTATCCACGAGACCAACCGGTCTGGCTTCGCTTGTTACGGGAGGTCGTTACTGCTCCCTCTGGTTTGTCGCACACTGCCGCACAGGCGGCGCTCATTTCGCTGGCAGGATGAGATATCCCGACTGCGTCGGGGCCGCGTTCCGCGGCTAACTGCCGACGGTCATAGACCGACGCTACAATTCAAAACTTTTCCGCTGCAGAAGCTTGGATCGCGTCGAGCTTGCTGCGGTCGGGGGCGGCGCCGCGGGCCTGGTCGGGTTTGCCGCCGCCTTTGCCGCCGGCGAGGGCGGCGAGGTCGCGCAGCAGGTCGCCGGCCTTGAGCCCCCTGGCCAGCGCGTCGGCTCCGCAATGGGTGGCCAGATGCAGCTTTTCGCCGTCATCGACGATCAGCAGCGCCGGTCCGGGAAAATTCTTTTTCTTCAGCCCGTTCTGCAGTTCCTGAAGCAGGGAGGCATCGGATTCGAACGAGGCGATGATCGGTTCTCCCTTGGCGATGAGTTCGGCGAGCGCTTCGTCGGCGAGGGCGGCGGCTTGGGCGGATTGGATTTTCCGGATGCGCTTCTCGGCTTCGATCGCGGCGTCCCTGGTTTCCTCGAGCGTGCGTTGGCCGTGGGCGAAGGTGGCGTTGATCTGGGCGATGTCCGCGCGTTCCGCGAGCATGGCGCCCATGATGTGCGGGAAGTCGTTCACGGTCACCGGGGCTTCCCCGAGTTGGGCGAGTTTTTCATTCGCGGCCTGGAGTTTCACGCGGGCGGCCTTGAGCTCGTGGTCCCATTTCTCGACGGTTTCGTTGAGGTGGGCCCATGCGGCTTCGCCGCAGACGGCCTCGATGCGGCGCACGCCGGAGGCGATGGCGCCTTCGCTCCTGATCTTGAACAAGCCGATCTCGCCGGTGCGGCGCACGTGGGTGCCGCCGCAGAGTTCCTGCGAATAGCCGTCGAGTTTGTTAGGGCCGCCGCCGATCTGGACGACGCGCACGATGTCGCCATACTTGTCGCCGAAGAACTGCATGATGTCGGTTCGGCCCTTGATGTCGGCGTGTTTCACTTCCGTCCAGGAGACCGTGTCGTCGGCCTTGATGGCGGCGTTGACCTTCTCCTCCATGGTCGCGAGTTGCTCCGGTGTCACGGCGCTGCTGTTAAAGTCGAAGCGCAGGCGGTGTTCGTCGACTGAGGAACCTTGTTGGGCGGCGTCCTTCGACACCACTTCGTGCAGCGCCCAGTGGAGCAGGTGGGTGGCCGTGTGGTGGGCCTCGATCGGGCGGCGGCGGGTGGTGTCGAGGCTGAGAACGACTTGGTCGCCGACCTTGAGGCCGCATGCTGCGGGAACGATGTGAGCGCGGGCTTTGCCGATTTGTTGGGTGCCGGAGACGGGATGTTCGGCATGGCGGTTGGAAAGCGCCGCCACGGTACCGCTGTCGCCGGTCTGTCCACCCATCTCGGCGTAGAAGACGGTGCGATCCGTGATCACGAACAGCGCGTCCTCCTGATGGTGGATTTCGAGCACGGTGGCTTCACAGCTGTCGTGGTCGAATCCGACGAAGCTGGTGATGGCATCGGTCGAGATGTCGAGGGCGCGGACGATGGTGGATTTCTGGGCGGCCTGCGCTTGTTGCCGTTGTTGATCCATCAGTTTGTCGAAGCGGGCCATGTCGAGTTTGAGGCCGCGTTCCGCGCAGAGCAGGTCCGTGAGGTCAATGGGGAAGCCGAAGGTATCGTAGAGTTGGAAGGCCACATCGCCCGAGAGCTGGTGGTTTTCGATGCTGAGCAGGGCTTCCTCGAAGCGTTTGAGTCCGCGGTCGAGCGTCTGGTTGAAGCTGGTTTCCTCCTGCGCGAGGGTTTGCTCGATGGCGGACTGGCGGTTCTTGAGCTCCGGGAAGACCGTGCCCATTTCCGCGGCGAGGGTTGGCACGAGGGCGGCGAAGAACGGCTTTTCGCCGGAGAAGCCGAGTTGGCGGCCGTAGCGGACGGCGCGGCGCAGGATCCGGCGCAGCACGTAGTTGCGGCCGTTGTTGCCGGGCAGGATGCCGTCGGCGATCGAAAAACTCAGGGTCCGCAGGTGGTCGGCAATGACGCGGAAGGCGATCGCGTCCTTCATTTCCTCGCTGAACGCCGAGCGGTCGGCGCCGATGGCGGGGTAGATGTTCGAGTAGCGCTTGCCGCTGAGTTCCTCGAGGGTGCGGAAGATCGGGGTGAAGACGTCGGTGGCGTAGTTCGACGGTTTTTTCGAGAAATCGGTGAAGCCCATGGTGCCCTGGATGATCGAGCAGGCGCGTTCGAAGCCCATGCCGGTGTCGACGTGTTTGGCCGGCAGCTCGCGGAAGCTGCCGTCGGCTTCGGCATTGTATTGGATGAAGACCAGGTTCCAGATCTCGATGCAGAGGTCGGAGTCGCTGTTGACGAGTTTGCCTTGGGAATCGCCTTCGGGGGTGAGGTCGACGTGGAGTTCCGAGCAGGGGCCGCAGGGGCCGGTTTCACCCATCATCCAGAAGTTGTCCTTCACGTTGCCGTTGACGATGTGGATCGCCGGGTCGCAGCCCTTGCTGCGGAAGAGGGCGGCCCAGAGGTCCCAGGCTTCCTGGTCGAATTCGCCCGGGTCGCCGGGTTTGGGCGCGTAGACCGAGGCGTAGAGGCGGCTTGCGGGCAGTCCCCAGCGTTCGACGACCAGTTCCCAGGCCCAGGAGATTGCTTCCTGTTTGAAGTAGTTGCCGAAGGACCAGTTCCCCAGCATTTCGAACATCGTGTGGTGATAGGTGTCGTAGCCGACGTCCTCGAGGTCGTTGTGCTTGCCGCCGGCGCGGATGCATTTCTGGGTGTCGGCGGCGCGTGGCGGATCGTAGGGGGCTTTTTCGACGCCGAGGAAATAAGGCACGAAGGGGTTCATGCCGGCGTTGGTGAAGAGCAGGCCCGGCGACTGCGGCAGCAGCGAGGCGGAGGGCACGATCGTGTGCTGCTTTTCACGGAAGAAATCGAGGAAGCTCTGGCGGATCTCGGCGGCGGTCATGGGAGTGGAGCGATGGGACAAGGCCCGCAAGCAGCGCGAGGGTTTTTCGCGTGCCCGGAGTGGCGGGGCGGGAGCATGCGCAAGGCCGCGGGCGGAAATCAAGCCCTGTGCCCGGGATTTCAGGGGGTGCTGGCCTCGGCCGGGGGCGGCGGGGACAGCAGGTTCTGCAGCTGCTCGGCCCATTTCCTCGACGAGGCATGGCCGAGGTGGTTCTGGATATGGGCGAGCATGCGTGATGCGGCACCGGCCTCGTCACCATTTTGGTAGAGGTCGAGTTCCATCTTCCAGATCAGTTCCGGCCGGGTCTCAAGGTCGAAGCGTTCCTCGTTGACCGCGCGCTCGTCGCGCAGCTCTTCCTTGGCGTCGCGTTCCCGGTCGCGGTCGCGGCGGCCGTTGCTGGTGAAATCGGTGCGCTTGTTGACCCACGAGCAGGCATTGATTTTCTCGAGCTGGATGCGTTTGGTCCATGCATTCCGGAGTGCCGCGATGCGGGTCGGCCGTC
>CBFGOB010000213.1:0-5109 GCA_965650215.1 uncultured bacterium
GGGCATGTGGCGGGTCTTGCCGGCGACTTTGGCAATGTCGACCAGTTCGTAGTCGACGGCGTAATCGAGGGCGGTGCGGCGGATTGCGACCGAGCCGTTTTGCTCATCGAGCATGGCGAATTGGACTGCCTTGTGGCCGACTTCGCGGGCTTCGCGGGCGTCGGTGTCGGACAGGCAGCCGATGAAACAGCGCTGGAGGTAGCCGAAGGTGTCGGCGCGGACGCGCTTGAGCTTGAGTCCGTCCTTGATGGTCTGGGAAATCAGGTCGCCGAGGGCACCGGTGCCGGAGAGTTGGATGTTGCCGTGGGCGTCGCGTTCCTCCGTGCCCATGAGTTTGGTGATCATCGGGGTGCCACTGGCGTCGGCGATGCCTTCCGAGATCGCGATCGAGCAGAGGCCGTATTTGGAATAGACGCGGTCGACGTCGGCGAGGAAGCGGTCGGTGTCGAAGTGGCGTTCCGGGAGATAGATGAGGTGAGGGCCGTCATCCTCGTAGGTTTGGGCCATGGCCGAGGCGGCGGTGAGGAAGCCGGCGTGGCGGCCCATGACGATGCCGATGTAGATGCCGCCGAGGGCGCGGTTGTCGAGGCCGGCGCCGATGAAGGCCTGGGCGACGAAGCGTGCGGCCGAGCCGAAGCCCGGGCAGTGGTCGTTTTCCGTGAGGTCGTTGTCGATCGTTTTCGGGATGTGGACGGCGCGCAGGTCGTAGTTGGCGGCTTTTGCCTGTTCGCTGACGATGCGCACGGTGTCCGAGGAATCGTTGCCGCCGACGTAGAAGAAGTAGCGGATGTCGTGGGCCTGCATGGTCTTGAACATGCGGGCGCAGTATTCCTCGTTGGGTTTGTCACGGGTCGAGAGTAGTCCGGAGGATGGGGTGAAGGCGACCGCTTCGAGATTCTGCCCGGTTTCGCGGGTGAGGTCGACGAAGTCCTCGTTGACGATGCCGCTGACCCCGTGGAGGGCACCGTAGACGGCGCTGACCTGGCTGAACTTGCGGGCTTCGAGGGCGACGCCGACCACGCTTTGGTTGATGACGTGGGTGGGGCCTCCTCCTTGGGCGACGAGTACTTTTCCTTCCAATCGGCTCATGGCGGGCGAAGGATCGGGGTTTCGCAGGCTGATGCAAGTCTGGAAAGCTCGCCCCTAGGGGGATAGAGGGACAGACCTTTTATGAGATTGTTTTGGGCGAATCACCGTTTGAGGCCGGGTGGAGCGCCGGGAGGCGGTCGTGTTGTCAAAACGACCCTAGCCTTCGGATTCGCTGGTGGATAGAGGGACAGACAAGCTGTGGATTGAGGGACAGACAAGCTCTGGATTCGGGTGGGGTGCCGGTCGTATGATCAAAACGACCCTGGCATTCGGATTTGCTGGCATGAGCCAGCGGCTCGCGGGAAAGTGCGGCGGTGACGCAGGGCAACGATTTGAAATCCCTCGAGGGAGTATGGGTGAATCCGGCATGTCCGTGGCTGCCGATGGTGGATTCGCCGCATGATTTCCGGCTCACGCGACGGCATGGGGCGGATAGGGGGTTCGATTTTTACGGCGATGCCTTGGTGTATGCCCAGTCGCAGTGGCGGACGGGAAAACCCGCGCAGGCGGTGTTGCAGCTCGACAAGGCATGGATGGCGGACTTGGCGCCGGGCGAATGGAATTGCCACGACCAGGTGGACCCGTATCGGGCGCTGATCTGGATGTTGCAGGCATCGCTCGGCGGGGCAAAGGGGTATTTGGGCAATCCGGTGCGGCATTTCCAGCATCTGGCGAGCCGGTTGAGCGGACCGCGTGGCGAAGTGCGTGCCTGGCGGGCCTGGCTTTGCCTGCATCTGGCCGAGAAGCATCTGCCGCGTGATGGCTATCCGCGCGATGGGGTGCAACTTGCCCGCGAGGGCTTGTGGATTCCGGGGCCGGCCTGTGCGTTGGCGGGTTTGTCCGCCTCCGGCTGGGATGGCGAGGCGGGGCATGTGGATCGCTTGTGGCACGCCTGAACGGCAATGGCTTGCAGGTTCCCGGCAAAACGATTGAGAATTTCCTGCAACCAAGCCCCGTTTGCGGGGTTTGATCCGCGGATCCCATCTCAAACTATATGAATCAATCTTTCGTGCTCTTGGGTGCGGCGCTGACGATCGGTGCCGCCTTTGGTTTTGTTGTCGGCAAGCAAAGCGGTCCCGCGAAGGCCGAACTTGAATCGGATGTGCCGGTTCTGGTCCGTTCCACGCCTGCCGGTGAGCGTCCCACGGGCTTGGCCAGCAGTGGCGCGCGTTCGCGTCCTGCGGTTTCGGATTATGCCGACATCCAGAAACTGCCTGGCAGTTCGAACCGGATGCAGGCGATGATCGAGTATTATGCCGGGCTGAGCATCGAGCAGCTCGAGGAAGAAGCGCGCAAGCTTGAGGACCTGCCCATGAACGAGCGGATGATGGCTTCTTTGTTGCTGTTTGGCCGTTGGGGCGAGGTGGATGCCCATTCGGCGATGGAGCACGCGAACGGCATGGGTTTTGCCGCGATGTTCGTGCGGCCGACGATTCTGCAGAGCTGGGCGAGTGTCGATCCGGTGAATGCGGCGGCTTATTATGACAAGAACCCCCGTGAGTTTGCGATGATGGGTGGTTTTGGCGGTGGCCGCGGCGGGCGGGGTAATTTCATGATGGGTCAAGGCGGGGCAGGCATCATTGCGGGTGAGTGGGCGAAGCAAGACCCGCAGGCGGCGATGGCTTGGGCAAACGGTTTGGGCGGCGAAAAAAGCCGGGCCTTGTCGGGAGTCCTGGGTGAAGTGGCGAAAAGCGATCCCGCCAAGGCCGCACAGATGCTTGCCGGTGTGAATGCCGCTGATGCGGGCAGTGCCTACCAGACGGTGGCCGAGGCCTACGGCGCGAAGAATTTCTCCGAAGCCCAATCGTGGATCCAATCGCTGCCGGCGGACCAGCAGGATGCGGCGATGGCTTCTGCAGTCAGCGGCTTGGCCAAGAGCGATCCGCAGGCTGCCGCCGCTCAGGTGGCGATGATGGCCGCGGGTGATTCCAAGGATCGCGCGGTGACCAATGTCGTGGGCTCGATGGCGCGCGACAACCCACAGGCGGCCGCGGACTTTGTGATGCAGAACGGTACTGCGGCTGCGCAGGAGCAAAGCATGCGCTCGCTGGTGCCCGCCTGGGTAGCGAAGGATCCGGCAGCGGCCTTGGGCTTCGTGTCGTCGATGCCTGCGGGTGCGGCCCGTGACCGCGGATTGCGTTCTTATGTGTGGAGCAACAACAGTGCGCCTCCCGGCGAGCTGGTGCGTGCCGCGGAAATGATCGGCGATGAGCGCGAGCGCAGCCAGACTGTCGGCATGATGGTCGGCAGGTGGATGGGTGAGGATGAGGCGGCGGCCCGTGCGTATGTGCAGCAGAGCAGTACGCTATCCGAGGGAATGAAAGAGCGTTTGCTTGGTGCCGGCGGCCGGTGAGGGTATCGGAGCCGCACTTGATGCTTGGGCCTGGGTGCTCTGGGGCGGGCTGAAGCCCGCGGTCCAGCCGGCGGCAGGCAGTCACTCCGATTTGGCTTTCGCCTGATCGAGCACGAGAAACGCGTGGCCGGCTCCATCGGGGTCGAGCAGTTGGGCGTCGCTGTCGTCCGCGTGTGAACGCATGAAGTCGGCGAGGGTGCTGAGCCGGGAGTCGGAGCAGCGGTCAGCCGTCCAGCGGAGGAGGTCGCTGAAGTTCACGTCGGCGGTGAGGTCTTGGCGGCCAATGTGCTGATAGATTGCAGGTCCGGTGAGGCGTTGCTGGAGGAGGTAGGCACGGACCGAGCCCTTGGGCTGGCGCCGATAGAGGTTTCCGGCTTCGGCGCCATAGTCGATGGTGAGCAGGCGTCCGCATTTCCAGAGTGGCAGCCATTGTCTGAGCCAGCGTTGATACGACTCGTGGACTTCCACTTGCTGGCCGATGGGGAAATCCCGTTCGAAGATGGTGGAATCCGGAAGTGTGGGGCAGGGGAGGAGGGATTCGGTGATCGGGTGGTCGAGCGTGACCGCAATCTCCTGCCAGCCGTCGGCGCTGTGTTCGAAGCGGCGGACCGGAAAGGCATCGACCAGTTCGTTGGAGTAGATCACGGCGCGGCCCTTGCAGGCTTCCAGAGCGGCTTCGACGGTCGGATGCCAGCGGGCTTTGCCTTTGAGTTTCTGGCGTTGCAGCGTGGTGAGTGGGGTTGAGTGTTCGACGAGGTGGAGTTGGCATTTCCATCGCAGCGACCAGGGCAGGCGTTTCCAGACATTGGCGGCGAGTTGACCGGTGCCGGGGCCGATTTCGATCAGATCGCGGCAGCCGGATTCGCGGAGGGCGCGCGCGGCCCAAGCGGCGATCGTCCGGGCGAGCGCGTTTCCAAGCATTGGTGCCGTGGTGAAGTCCCCGCGCTGGCCGATGCCCTGGATGTGCCGGGTATAGTAGCCCTGTTGCGGGTCATAAAGCGCCCGCTGCATGAAGGCTTCGAAGGAGACGGGCATGGGGAAGGGTTGTAGCGGCGGTCCACGACCGTCGCAAGATCGCTGCTGCAAGCTCGTTAATGCCCGCCTTGGTTTGCCGCTCTAA
This sequence comes from uncultured bacterium, assembly GCA_965650215.1. Classification (GTDB taxonomy): domain Bacteria; phylum Verrucomicrobiota; class Verrucomicrobiia; order Verrucomicrobiales; family Akkermansiaceae; genus Luteolibacter. The sequence goes on from CBFGOB010000213.1 coordinate 4,563, forward strand.
AAAAACAACCGCGGTCCTTGCGGAGCGCGGTTGTGGGGAAAAATTGCCTTGGCAGGGTCGCTCAGGCCTTTTCGGCGGCGGTGCGGGCCTTGCGGATCATGCTCTTGACCGTTTCGGAGGGCTTGGCACCGACCTTGAGCCATTTGTCGGCCAGTTCGAGGTCGATGTCGAAGTTCGTGCCTTCCTTGAGCGGGTCGTAGGTGCCGAGTTGCTCGATGTAACGGCCATCACGGCGCTTGCGGCTGTCGACGGCGACGATTTTGTAGTAAGGACGGTCTTTGGTGCCCTTGCGGTTGAGTCGGAGTGATACGGACATGAGAATAAATGCGTTGGCCCGCTGGCGGGCGGGCGCGGAAATTGAAAGATTCACGCCGGATTGCCAAGCAGAATCTTGGGGATTTTGTCGCTTTGGGGGCTGAAATTGGGAATCGGGCGGCAATTGGGGCTTTTTGGCGTGGAATCGGGGGGCGGCGGGGAGAGGAGCGGCTTGGGAAGCTCGGGCATTTTTCGACCACGGAGGGACGGAGAAAACGGAGGTCACGGAGTG
>CBFGOB010000214.1:0-5106 GCA_965650215.1 uncultured bacterium
CATACTCGACAGGGTTGATGTCTCGGCCGGTATGGACGTCGTCGCCCAACTCCATCACATAATAATAGAACGGCTCACCCTCTTTGCCGCGACCGACATGCAGGATGTTCACCAGCGCGGGATGGTCCCGGGAAATCGGCTCGAACTTCAGGATCCCCTCGAACTCGCGCTCGAATCCGCGCTCGTCCTCGAAATCGTCGCGCCAAACCACCTTGACCGCCCGCAGCGCTCCGGTCACCCCGCGGGCCAGCCAGACCTCGCCGTAGGCGCCTCCACCGATCTTCCGCAGAACATCGTGGTCGGGAATGTGAGGGCTTGGCCTGGGATTAGACGGCATCGCTTTCGTCCTCGAGCTTGGCCAACTCGCGCTTCAGAACCGCACCCACCCGGTGCTTCGCCAAGTAGACCTGGGCCATGCTCACGTTGAGTTTCTTCTGCACCTTCTTGGCATCCCACTGCTTGATCACGTAACAATCGAAAATCTGATACTGCTTCGGGGAAACCTGTGCCTTCACCCGCGCCAGCGCGGCGTCGGCGACATTCTTCTTCCACTCGACATTCCACAAGCGCGACAACACATCGCCGGCAGGGTCCTCGACGCGGTCGATGACCGCCGTCTTGCGGTCCTCATCCCAATCGCCACCGATCATTGCGGTGTCCTTCTTGCGCTTGCGGAACTGGTCGTTGATCCGCCAGCGGGTCATGTTCATCAGCCAGGTCTTGAAGGATCCCTGCTCGGGATCATAGAGCTGCTTCTTGCTCTGCTTGGCGATCGAAAGGATCGTTTCCTGCACGCAGTCGAAGGCCTCGTCCTGACGCAACCCGGCCTTGATCGCCACCGCGTAGATCAGGCGCCAGTAGGTCTGATAAAACTCATCCCAAGTCCGCTGGTCCTCCCAGTTCTCCAGACGCGCGATCAGGCTCTTGCGTGTTTTCGCATAAGCCTGCTTCAACACCTCGTCACGCTTCAGGTCCTGATCGTCTTCCTCCTCAGACATTACGCATCCTCTAAACGATAATTCATGGGCTGTCTGCAACGGAATCGAGATTCTTCGCAAGTGACTCGTTTCCAATCATTCACACCGTTCATCAGGGGCCGGTTCCGCCAATCGGAACTTGACCTCCGGGGTGCCGCTCGGCGAAGGATCGGGCATGGTTGCAGCCCAGCGCATCGCCCTTTTCGGCGGCACCTTCGATCCCGTCCACCACGGACACCTCGAAATGGCCCGATGCGCAAAGCAGGCACTGCAGCTTGCCCGGGTGGTCTTCATCCCCTGCCGGATCTCCCCCCACAAGACCGGCAGCCATCCGGCATCGTCCGCCGACCGCTTGAAAATGCTGGAACTCGCGACCGAAGGATTGGCATGGGCCTCGATCGACGACCTGGAAACCCGGCAGGACGGGCCATCGTATTCATGGAAAACCGCCGAGGCGGTGCATCAACGCCATCCCGATGCCAAGCTGTTCTGGATCATGGGCAACGACCAATGGCAGGCCCTGCCACGTTGGGAACAACCGGCACGGCTCGCGCAACTCGTGGAATTCATCGTCCTTTGCCGCGGAGGCTTTCCCGATCCGCAGCCGGGCTTCACGATGCACCCGGTCCGCTTCGAGCATCCGGCGAACTCGACCACAATCCGCCAGGCGATCGCCCGGGGAGAGTCCCCACGCTGGCTCGACACCAAGGTCGCCGGGTGGATCCGCCAGCACGGACTCTATCAGGAGAAGGCTTGAAAAAGTGGCGGCACAAGGGACCGCGGACTTGAGTCCGCCCCGGAACAACGAGCGGGTCATGGGTAGGGGCATTTTGACAAAATGACCGGGAGGGTGAGCTGATGCGCTGCAAAGCGGTCGTTTTATCAAAACGACCCTGCCATTGCATCACTGCTCCTCATACGCACTCCAAAAGCTCACCCCTTGAGCGTTGCTAAATGGATACGGCGTGTTGCCGTCATTGAGTTTCACCCGCTCGGCCTCAAGCAGGCCGCGCAAGCGCAACAAGGTTTCCCGATGTTCAGCACTCCCGGCGAGGTTGTTGGTTTCGAAGGGATCCTCATTCAAATCAAACAGCTGGGTGCGTCGAACCCCATCCACCGCATACTCGATGAGCTTGTGCCGCGCGTCCCTGACCGATCGCTGCCAGGACATGAAGGCGAACACCAAATGCTCGCGATGCGGCGCCTTCGGATCGGCCACCAGCGGGAAGAGGCTTCGGTATTCCACCGTCTGCGGCGTTTTCAGCCCCGCCAGGTCACACAAGGTCGGATAAATGTCATAGAGGTAACACAACTGCCTGCGGACTTCCCCTTGTGGAATTCCCGGACCCGCCAGGATCAAGGGCACCTTGACCGAGTGCTCATAGACACTCTGCTTGCCCAACAGGCCGTGCGATCCGAGCGCCAAGCCGTTGTCGGACGCAAACACAATCAGGGTGTTTTCCGTCAGGCCCCGCTCATCCAGCACCTTGAGGATCCTGCCGATCTGCGCATCCGTGTATTCGACCAGCGCGTAATACGCGGCGAGGTGCCTGCGCACCGCCTCCTCGGAGCGCGGCGTCCTGATCAACGATTCATCCCTCACCTCCAGCATGCCGTTGTTGAAGGCATGCTGCGGCTGGAACGGCTCAAGCAATCGGATCTTCGTGGGGTCGTAACGGGCAAGGTAATCCTCCGGCACGTTCAGCGGATCATGAGGGGTCTGGAATGCGACGTAGGCGAAAAACGGTTTCGGGCCGTCAGGACTTTGCTTCTGCAGGAAGCGGATGCAGGCATCGGCGTAAATTTCCGCCGAATGACGGCCCTCGGTCAGCACCGGCTTCTTGCGGTAGTCACCGTCCGGCGCGAAGTCATGCAGTTGCAACCGGTATTGGCTGCGCGTCATTCCCTTGAACAGGATAGCCTCCCCGGCGCTGAAGGAGCGCGCAAAATGCCCGTCCTTTCCCGGCTCGTTCTTGCCGGTGCCAAAAGTCTCGTAGCCCGACTCACGAAACACCTGCGGCAGGGTCTTGAAACGCCCGGAGATCTCAAAACCGAACTCCCCTTGACACTCGAGATTCCACAGGGTCCGGCCGCTGAACAGGCAGGCGCGCGACGGCGAACACACTGCCGGCGACGAAGCCCCCATGATGTAGGCGTTGCGGAACGACAGGCCGTCCCGCGACAGGCGGTCGATGTGCGGCGTCCGGATGTCCTCATTGCCCCACGCCCCGATCGTCTCCTGGCGCTGGTCATCCGTGAACAAAAACAGGACATTCGGCACCTTGGCGGAGCAAGGCAACGCAGCGACCGCAAGGGCAAGCGGCAACAGGCATTGGATCAAACATCGCATGACCATGGCTCGGGTAACCTTTGCCCACCGCTCAGTCCAGCTCCCTGATCCGCACGTTGCGGTACCAGACCGGTTTTCCCTCGTCCTGGAAACTGATGTATCCTTCCGCCGGCCGGTCCTTCATCGCCGACTGGCTGAGATCGACGTCGACAATCCGCTCGCCATTGAGCACCACCGTCAGCTGTTGGTCCTTGATCGTGATGGTGTAGTGATTCCACTCGCCGGCAGGCTTCACCATGTTCTTGCTGGGACCCACCGTGCGGATCACACCACCGCAATCGTGATGGCCGACGTCTTGCTTGCCGTGGGTATCGAGGATCTGCACCTCCATGCCGCTCGAAACATGATCCTTGAGGTCCCCCACCCTCATGAACACACCGGAATTGCCGGCCGCATTGAACTTGAATTCGAGGTCGATCGTGAAGTTCCGATACTTCCGCGCTGTCGTCAGATACGAGGCAAAACGCTTCCAGCCATGCTCACCCGGGCGGGGCTTGAGGGCGATGACACCGTCCGGCTCGACCACCCAGTTGCCGGTCGTCTGCCAGCCGCTGAGGTCCTTGCCATTGAACATCGGGACAAAACCGTCGGCATCGGCGGCACGCAGCGGGTCAGGACCAAGAACGGCAAGGCAAACAGAACCAAGCGCGGAAATCAGGGATCGGATGCTCATGACCGCATGATAACGCGACCTCGGGCAGCCATTGTTCAAAAATGGCCGCGGAAATGCCGCCGGACACCCGATTCCAGCCAAGAAGCGCTGGATTCGCTCCCGCTTCCAAAATTTTTCTCGTCCTGCCCCGCCCGCCGCTCCAACCTCCCGCCGCCATGCTCAAGGCCGGAATTGTAGGACTCCCCAACGTCGGAAAATCAACGCTTTTCAACGCGGTCACCCGCACGCGCAAAGCGGAAGCGGCGAATTACCCGTTTTGCACCATCGACCCGAATGTCGGCATCGTCGTCGTGCCCGACCCGCGGCTCGCCGTGCTCTCGAAAATCTCCGGTTCCCAGAAGCTGGTCCCCACCGCCATCGAATTCGTCGACATCGCCGGCCTCGTCAAGGGCGCCTCGGAAGGTGCGGGCCTCGGCAACCAGTTCCTCGCCAACATCCGCGAAACCGACGCCATCGTCCAGGTCGTCCGCTGCTTCGAGAACGACGACATCATCCACGAACTCGGCTCGGTCGATCCGATCCGCGACATCGAGGTGATCAACTCCGAACTCATCCTCGCCGACCTCGCCTCCCTCGAAAAACGCCGCTCCTCGCGTGAAAAGAAAGCCAAGGGCGGCGACAAGGAAGCGAAGAAGGAAGTCGAACTCATCGACCTCATCATCCCCCACCTCGACCAGGGGCTGCCGGCACTCACGCTGGAGTTCAGCGACGAGGACAAGGCGATCGTCAAAGACTTCTTCCTGCTCTCCTCGAAGCGCACGATCTACGCCTGCAACGTCTCCGAACAGGAACTTGCGGAAACCACCGCCAACCCGGACTCCAACCCGCTGGTGGCCAAAGTCCGCAAATACGCCGCCGAACACAGTGGCTCGGAAGCCGTGGTGATCTCCGCACGCATCGAGGAAGAGCTCTCGGAGCTCTCGCACGAGGAAGCCGCCGAATTCCTCGCCGACATGGGCGTCACCGATTCCGGCGTCTCCGCCCTGATCCGCGCGGTCTACCACTTGCTCGGCCTGCGCACCTACCTCACCACCGGCGTCCAGGAAACCCGCGCCTGGACGATCCGCGAAGGCGACAAGGCTCCGGCCGCCGCCGGCGTCATCCAC
>CBFGOB010000215.1:0-5083 GCA_965650215.1 uncultured bacterium
ATCTGCAAACGGAATCCCATCAGCGGCTCGAGCCCCAACCATCCGGTGACGAATTCGAATCCGGCAATGACCGCCACCGCGATGATCCCGCCGAAGCAATCCTGCAAATTCACCGAGGCCTGAAGCTCGCCGCGCTTGTCGGCCGGGTAGGTGTCCTGCAGCCACGCATTCAAAGGCGCGAGAAACAAGGCCGAAGCAAACGCCAACACCGCCAGCAAGACCATGAAGCCCATGCCGCCGGGCGGAGCCCAAACGATCACGAACGACAGCACCGTCATCGCCATGCCGGCGATCGGCACCCATCCGAGCTCGATCCGCTTGCGCAGCAAAAACGACGCGAAGCCGAAGCCCGCGGCCATGCCCAGCGACGCTGCGGCCATAAACTGTGACGACAGCGTCCCGAAACCCTCACCACCACCGGTCAGGACCTTTGCCAACTTCACCGACCACAGGTTGATGAATGCCGCGAAGCCCCAGAAAAACGCCACGCCGAACGAGGCCTGACGCAAGCGGCGCTCACGCCACAGGTCGCGCAAACCCGCAAAATGGCTCAACGACAGCTTCCACGAAAACGGCTGTTTTCCCTGCGCCCGCACAGGCGGGATGATCCACGCCAGCAACAAGGCCGGCACCGCGCAAGCCGCCAGCAGCAGCAGCGGCCCGAGCGCGGCCTTCCAAGCCAGCTCCGGAATCCCGCCCATCGCGGCATAACGGTGGTCGAACCACCAGCCCGCCACAATCTGCCCGACGAGAATCGCGAGCATCGCCGTCATCTGCTGGATCCCCGTGGCAAACCCGAGATGCTTGGAGCCGACCAACTCCTTGTTGATCCCCATCTTTGCCGGACCGAAGAACGCCGACTGCACCGCAAGCGCGAAAAAACCCAACAGTGCGAGCGGCAGGTTCTTGATCACCACCGCAAGGCAAATCCACACCAGCACCACCAACTGCAGCACCGCCGAACCGAACATCACGTCGCGCTTCGAAAAACGGTCGCTCATCCATCCCGCGATCGGCGCGAACACCACAAAGGGCAGGGCAATCATCATGCCCGCCCACGACTCGACCGCCATCCCTACCGCCCCACCCAGGGGAATCAGGATGAACTGGGCCATCTTGTCGTTGAAGGCATTCTGGGTCTGCTGGACGATCATGCTCCAGTAACCGACCCATTGACGCCTCGTCGGCTCGAAATCCGCAGCATGCTCTTCGCTCATCGGCGGCGACCCTAGACCGGGATCCCGCGTCCGACAAGCCGCGGAACTAGCCGTCATCTGCCCCGCCCGGCCGGCAACCCCGGGCGGCCACTTGAACCCCATGATACAAATTAGACAAAGCTGCCCGGACGCGACGGTATGATCACGAAGACCCCGTCCGTGCCCCCCGGCAATCCGCCCTGGCAGCGCAAGCGGCTCTCCGTCAACGCGCAGCACCCGATTCCCATGGCAACGATCCTCGGCACGGCCACCCTCGAGCCTTCCTACCGCTATACCTCCGACGAAATCATCGCCGCAGCCGAGCGCAACTGGTGCCATCAGATGGATGAAACCACCCGCCGCAAGGCGCTCAAAATCCTCAAGGGCGCACAAATCGACCACCGCAGCTCGGTCATCCCCATCGACGAGGTCTTCACCACCACCAGCTTCGAGGAAAAAAACAACCGCTACATCGCCACCATGATCGATCTGGGAACCCGGGTCTTGCAGCTCGGACTCGATGCCTGCGGCCTCGAACCCACCCGAATCGACCACCTGATCACCACCAGCTGCACCGGCTACATGATCCCGTCGGTCGACGCCTACATCGTCAACCGCCTCAAGATGCGCCAGGACATCGTCCGGCTGCCGGTCACCGAAATGGGCTGCGCGGGAGGCACCTCGGCCCTCATCTACGCCAGCCACTATCTCAACGCGAACCCCGGCCATACCGTCGCGATCGTGTCCGTGGAGGCACCCAGCCTGACATTCCAGGAAAAGGATTTCAGCATGGAAAACATCGTCAGCACGGCGATTTTCGCCGATGGCGCGGCTTGCGTGATCCTCGCGGGAAAACATGCCGCAGCCTCCCGGTCTCCCGCACCGGTGATCACCGGCAGCGCCATGTATCATTTCCCCGATCAAACCCACCTGATGGGCTACCAGCTCAAGAACTCCGGACTCAAGATCATCCTCGACCGGGACGTCCCCGGACAGATCGAAGCCCACTTCCCCTCGATCCTCCTGCCATTCCTGCAACAGTACCACCTGCAGCCGGAAGCCATCCACCACTACCTGTTCCACCCCGGAGGCAAGAAGATCATCCAAATGGTGCGCGACTATGTCAGCCGTTTTCACAAGGACATCACCGACTCGCTGGAAGTGCTGCGCCTCAACGGCAACATGAGCTCGGCAACGATTCTGCACATCCTCGACCGCTTCATGCGCAAACCGATTCCCGTCGGCGACCTGGGCTACATGCTGGCCTTCGGACCGGGATTCATGGCGCAGAGCATCCTGCTCGAATGGAAATGAAACCGGAATCCGCCCCGCTGCAATGAACTCCTGTGACGAAAGCATCCACGATGTGGTGATCGTGGGCGCAGGACCGGCCGGCAGCTACGCTGCCGCCAAGTTGGCAGCCAAAGGACTCGATGTCCTCCTGCTCGAGGCGAGGGATCGGCCGATCCGGAAAACCTGCGGTGAATACCTTTGCCCGTCGGCAGCCACCCTGCTCGCCGAAGACGGCACCCTCGACGAAATCACGGCAGGTTTTCCGGCCATCATCGGCATGAAAATGGCCGCGCCCGGCTGCGAACCGGTGACCTGCCGCTTTCCAAAACACCGCAAAACCACCCATGGCCTTGCCGTCAACCGGGAGGTCTTCGACCAAAGGCTCCTGGACTTCGCCAGCCGATGCGGAGCGAAACCATTGACCGGCAGGCGGATCCAGTCGATCCGGCGCCAAGGGAATGCATGGTGCCTCGAAAGCTCGGATGGCGAGCGCCATCACGCCAGCATCCTCATCGGGGCGGATGGTCGCAATTCCCGTGTCGCGAAACTGCTTGGCATCCGCGGCAAAACCAATGCCTCACGCGTCGCCCTGCACTGCCACCTGAGCAGCCCGGCGGAAAACGAACGGCTTGGCGAAATGCACCTCTTCGCGGATGGCAGCTACATCGGCATCGATCCCACCGGCGATCATGAAACCAATGTCAGCCTGGTCTGCGACGCCGGCATCCTGAAATCCTCGAACCCCGCGCAGGCCCTCAACCGCTACCTGAAAGCCTCGCCAGCACTCCGCTCGCGGTTCGGTGAAGTCACCGGGGACTGCAAAATCAGCGCCGTCTGCCCGATCACCAACCGCGTCAACAAGGTCAGCGGCGACCGCTTCGCATTGATCGGTGATGCCGCCGGATTTCTCGACCCGCTCACGGGAGAGGGAATGTACCAGGCCTTGTGGTCGGCCAGCGTCCTCGCCGAGGAGTTGCTCGCCTCGTTCGGACCCTCAAGCATCGATCCGAACAAGGCCCTGCGCCGCTACGCACGCCGGAAGCGAAAACAATTCCGCCACAAAACCATCCTCAACCAGCTGCTGCAGAGAATCATCCGCCGGCCCCTGGCCATGAAACTCATCTCCCGTTACCTCCACGCCAAACCCGCAAGGGCGGACGCCTTCGTCGGTATCATCGGCAACAACTATCAACCGTTCGAAGGCATCCGCAAGCTGATCACCGCCTGATTCCCCCACCATGAAAACCATCGCATCCCTCATCGTCTTGTTGGTCTGCGCCTCGGCCCAAGCCGCAACCCTGAAGGCGGTCATCCGTCACAAGGACTACGAGACGGCGCTCAAGCACCCGAACCAGATCCGCTTCAGCATGCAAAGCACCAAGCTCGGACTGCTGGCCAGCGAGTTTGTCGGGGTCGTCAAGCAATTCGACGCCTCCTGCGAGCAGGAAGGCGAAATCCTTCACCATGGCAAAATCACCTTCAAGGCCTCCCAAATGGACACCGATCTTGGTGCCCGGAATCGCAAAATGCTCGATCTGTGCCTGGACAACGTGAACTTCCCCGAAATCACCGTCGACTTTTCCGCATCGACATTGCGGACCGACGGCACGCCGCGAAAAGTCAAAGGCCGGATATCCATCCGCGGCAAAAGATTTCCGATTGAAGCGATCCTGTCCGCCACACCCGGAAAGCAGGGAGTCACGATCCATGGCAACTCGGCCGTGGAGCTCAGCGCGCTGGGAATCCCCGACCCCTCGATCGCGGTTGCCAAAGTGCGCGACCGCGTGGACCTGTCATTCCAGGTCACGCTCAACTGAGCCCCACAGCTCGCCGAAAAATACCTAACAAATCCAGCCGCGATCCGGCACCGCACCGGGCCGCCAACCGCTCATTCGACACAAAGGTGCAGCCGGGCCTGCCCGGCCTTGTCCGATGCGACATCCGGCGACCAATGCAGGTTCATGCCCTCATACCAGGGCCGGGCGATCCCATCGCTGGACACCCACATCGCCGCATCCTGCGAATTGCCGAAACAGAGGCGGCGGCCCTCGTAATAACTCAGACGCAGCTCCGCACGCTCGAGCCCCTTGCCGCTGGCATTTGCGCCATCGAGCACTTCGACATCGCGGGAATCCATCCTCACCACGCTTCCATCCACCCGCTTGAGCTCCATGGCGTCGCTGCGGGTCCGCTTGGCAAAGGCCCGCTTCTCGTCCTTCTCATGGCGCTCGACCGAACGATACACGTTCGGAATCACCACCCGCAGGACAAAGCGCAGCGGATGCTTTGTCAGCTTGCCCACGCCCAACACCCGCCCGCCCAGCGACACCACGTCACGCGCCTGCTCCAGGACCAGCTCGAACTCCGCGCCACCGGTCACCTTGCCGCGAACCACCTGGCGCGCGAGCTCCCCGGTCGCCGCCTGCTCCGAAGTCATCGAACGACAGTCGATCTCCTTGAACACGGTGCTTCCGTCCGGCAGGAGCTCCTCGATGCCGTAATGGATCCGGATCCGGTTGAGCTCCGCCACCGGATCCTTGTCGCGCTGGCGCGGAATCATCCACATCTCCCCCTTGGCGGCCCGCATGCAGAAA
>CBFGOB010000216.1:0-5064 GCA_965650215.1 uncultured bacterium
GCCGGAAATGGGTTGCGGTGGAAAGCACGCCCTCCAGGGAGCTGAGTTTCTCGGAAACGAATCGGGCCACTTCGCGCAGGTCCTGACCCTCGACGACCACCATCAGATCGTAGCCGCCGCTTGCGAGGTAGCAGGAAACGACCTGTTCGAAACGCGCGATCCGCATCGCGAGACGGTCGAAACCGCCACCGCGCTCTGGGGTCAGCTTGACCTCGATGAAGGCCGACACCGAGGTGTCACCGGCAACTTCCGGATTGATCACCGCATGGTAGCCGAGAATCGTCCCGTCGTCCTGCAGCTCCTTCATCCGCGCGGCGACCGCCTGCTCGTCGAGCGCGAGCAAATCGGCAAGTTCCCGGTGGCTGTGGCGGGCATTGCTGCGAAGCAGCTGGAGCAAGGGGTCGGTGGACATGGCGTTCGGATTCGATTGGACGGCAAACACTTTCAGACCGGATCCGGCACGGCAATGATTTCCCGTTTGGGATCGACCACCGGCGCACCACGCTTCAACCAGTCGTCATAGACCTGCCAGCCGCGGCGGATCATGTCACGGGCGCGGTCGAAGCGCTGCGGACTGTTGAGTACCACGACGATGAGGCGGCGCGGTGTGACCCCCTTGGATCCATCTGGTTTGGCCCTCACCAGGGGATCCTTCTGCACGCAAACCGAAACGCAAGGGCCTGCCGCGCTGGTGCTGCCGGTCTTCACCCCAAGCACCCCGGCTTCCCCGATAAGCTCGTTGGTGTTGCGCAATTGATAGCTTTTCACCCCCGAAGCCCGGACCACCGAGATCTGGCGGTTGCCCTGGCGCACAATGAAATTGAAGGCGTTCACCCGCATCGCATAGACCGACAGCCGCGCGATGTCCGCCGCCGTCGAATAAGCCTTCGCTTTCTCGCGCTCCAGACCGTGCGGATTGGCAAAGCGGGTGCGCCTCATCCCCAGGGCTTTGGCCAGGCGGTTCATTTCCCCGACAAACTCCGCGACCGGATCGCCGGATTTCCCGCGGTTCGCAAGCAAGCCGCGACCGACGTGATCGGCCAGCGTCAGCGCCGCCAGATTGTCGGAAGCCAGAAGCGAGGCATACAAGGCATCTCTCATCGTCATCCGGTCGCCCGGCTGCAGCTGGAGCGGATTCGGGCCGCCCACCATGACCGCCGTCGATGGCACGGTCACCTGCAGGGTGGCGATGTCGCTGCCCGATGCAGCCGCCCAATCGAGGGCAACCACGGCGGTCGCGATTTTGGTGAGGCTGGCCACCGGTCGTTCCTGGGACGCATTCGATGCCAGCAGGACCTTGCCGGAGTAGGCCTCCATGACCATGATGCTCTCTTGGGCCCGCAGGTTCGACAGCAGGCAAACCAGCAACAGGAGTTTCAACAAGCGGAGGAAAGGCATGTTCATCGGGGCGAAGTTGCGGGGAAGCTGGAGCGAAAACCCGGACAACTCAACTGCAAAGCTCGCCCAATCGGCAGGCAAGAGCCCGGAACCCGGCGCTCATTCCAACGCCGCAGGCGCCTGCTTGGCCGGTGCCTCGACCGGTTTTCCCATGAGTTTCTGATGAATGCGGCCGATCATCGAGGAACCCATCTCGCCGCGGTAGTGGATTTCCATTCCGATGATGAAGGCAATCGCGGCGAGGATGCCGACCAGGAGATTGATTCCGCCGCGCGTCGCGGGTTCCCCGGGCGAAAACACCGGGCCCGGTTGGTAGGACGCCTGCTCTGGCATCTGCTCCTCCGGCTCATCCGGCCATGCAGGCATGACCGGTGGCGCGGGAGAAAGGGGCGGCGCGGACACCGGTGCCTCCTGCGGCAAAGGCGGCAAATGCGACGCGGGATCCACCGGCGCTGAAAACGACCCATCCTCGCGCGCCAGCTCCGCAAGTTCCTCGGCCGACAACTCGAAATCAAAACCCACATCGCCAAGCAATACCGACTGGCCGTTCTTGAGATCGATCACCTGACGGTATTCTCCATTGAGCCGGATGCCATTCGTGGAGCCCTTGTCCATGAGCTCGTAGCCGCCGTGGACCCGCTGCATCACGGCATGATGCAGCGACACGGACCCGCAATCGACAATGATGTCATTGTTGTCCTCACGCCCCAAGGTGATCATCTCGCGATCCAGACCGAAACGATAGGGTTGCGGAACCTTTCCCTCAACAGTGATGGTGATGCGCGGCATGGCTTGAAAACGAATGAATTGACGGCGTTCTAGCGGAAAAGCCGTCAAAATCACATGATTATTTTCGCAAGATTCCTTCTGCCACTGGATAAAGCGCCGGAAGCCGCTATGGTGCCCTCCATGATGCCGAATCCACCCGACCAGAAGTCAGCGCTTGTCGAAACCCTGGCCGGAATCCTCGCCGAATTCCACTGCCAGACCGGCACCCTGCACCGCACCCGGGCCGACGGCCAGAGCCTCGAGCTGCTCTGCCAAATCGGCGTGCCTGAAGTCCTGATTCCCAAAATCTCCCTCATCCCCTTCGGCAAAGGGATCGCCGGTGCGGCGGCGGAAAAAGGCGAGGCCGTGGAACTCTGCAACCTGCAACAGGACCTCGGAGGCATCGCCAAACCGGATGCCCGCCAAACCAAGGTCTCCGGCTCGCTCGCCGTGCCGGTCTTCCACCCCCGGACCGGACAAGTCATCGGCACCCTCGGCATCGGCATGCAGGAAGCCCACGATTTCTCGGAGCAGGAAAAACAAACCCTCGCCGCTCACGCCCGGCGGATTGCCGGCCAATGGTCAAATTCGCCGACCGGGTGGGATTGACCGCCGGATCAATGTGTTTACTATTCCAGCCATGACGCACGTCGAATCCGCATCCAAAATCCTCGACACCATGCTCGGGCACCTCGGCATTCCCGCCAGCATCGAGGTCCAGGAGGCCGAAGACGGCCCCTGCCTGCAAATCCACTCGGCGGAAAGCGCTCTGATCATCGGCAGGGATGGCGACCGGCTCGACGACCTCCAATACCTCGTCAACCGCCTCCTGCGCCGCGAATTCCCGGAAGCCGAACGCGTCAAAGTCGACTGCGAACACTACCGCAACATGCGCGACGACGAGATGGCCCGCGAAATCATTGAAATCGCCGAACGCGTCAAAGCCACCGGCAAACCCCACCAACTCCGGCCGCTCAACGCCTACTACCGCCGCATGGTCCACAACGCGCTGGTCAACGACCCGGAAATCGAAACCCACTCCCCGGAAAGCAACGACCGCCTCAAGCGGATCACCATTTCCAAAAAAGGAAAGGCCGCCGCCAGCGAATGAAAAAGCTCCTTTTCGACTGCGGCACCCGCGACGGGACCGCCTCGTTTTCGATCCTGGTCCTGCGGGTCTCGATCGGCCTGATGATGCTCATCGGCCACGGCATCGGCAAAATCCGCAATTTCGAGGCTCTCAAGCAGGATTTCTACATCCCCGATTTCTTCCCCTTCAGCCACCTCTCCCACCAGGCCAGCCTCTGCATCAGCATCGGTGCCGAAATCGGCGCCGCCGCCCTGCTCATCGCCGGACTGGCCACCCGGCCGGCCGCCTTCATCCTCGGATTCAACATGGTCGTCGCCGCCTTCGCCTACCACGCCGACGCCCCATGGTTCACCGGCCACGGCATCAGCGCCGCCAAGGAACCCGCCATCCTCTACCTGATCGCGCTGATCGCCATCATCCTCAGTGGCGCGGGACGGGCCTCCCTCGACGCCCTGATCCACAAGGAGTCGAAAAACCGGCTCAAAATGTCGTTCTGAGCCTATCATGGAAACCCACCGACTCGTCCTCCCTAGTGACCTCAATCACTATGGTTTCCTGTTCGGAGGCCGCCTGCTCGCATGGATCGACGAGGCGTCCTGGATCGCCGCCAGCCTCGACTACCCGCATTGCCAGTTCGTGACCAAGGCGATGGACACCGTCCAATTCCACCACAGCGTGCGCGAAGGCAGCATCCTCAGCATCCACTGCGCGCGCGAGCGGGAGGGCACGACCAGCGTGACTTATGCCGTGAAGGTCGTGGACCCGAAAACGTCCCCGCATCCGATCTTTTCCACCCGCGTGACCTTTGTCAGCGTCGATGACGCGGGCATCAAACGCTCCATCCGTGGCTGAACCCCGCCGTGCATCCGCCGATCGAGACCGTCGACATCATCCTGCCGCTGGAGTCTTCCGAAGACGATGCCGCGCGCCGGGCCGCCGTCGCGGCCAAACTCGGGATTCCCGCATCGCGCATCGGTGGCATCAAGTTGCGCAAGCATTCGATCGATGCCCGCCAGCGCGCGGTAAAGGTCCAGCTGCGCCTCGACGTCGCCCTCGACGCGCCCCTGCCGGACGAAGCGCCGCCGACCTGGAGCGCACCGAAGCTGCCATCGGACCCGAAAACCGTGATCATCATCGGCGGCGGGCCGGCCGGGATGTTCGCGGCGCTGCGCTGCCTCGAGCTCGGCATCAAGCCCGTCCTCCTGGAACGAGGCAAGGACGCCAGCGCCCGCCGCTTCGACCTCGCTCCGATCCTGCGCGAAGGCCGGGTAATCGAGGATTCGAACTACTGCTTCGGTGAAGGTGGCGCCGGAACCTTCTCCGACGGCAAGCTTTACACCCGTGCCACCAAGCGCGGACCGGTGGCCAAGGTCTATGAACTCCTGGTCGCCCACGGTGCCCCGGAGAGGATCCTGGTCGATGCCCACCCACACATCGGCTCCAACCTCCTGCCGAATGTCGTCAAATCCATCCGCCACTCGATCCTGGCCGCGGGCGGCGAAGTCCATTTCCAGCACAAGGTCGTCGATTTCGAAATCACCGGCGGAAGGATCCGCTCGGTGATCACCGCCAACGGCCGCCAGTTCGCAGGCGATGCGGTCATCCTCGCCACCGGCCACTCGGCGCGCGATATCTATCACCTGCTGCACGCCAAACACATCCGCCTCGAGGCGAAACCCTTCGCGGTCGGCTTCCGCATCGAGCACCCGCAACCGTTCATCGACCGCTCGCAATACCATCTGGATCCCGACCAGCCGCGCCCGCGGCTGCTACCGGCGGCCAGCTACCGGCTCGCCACCAAAATCCGC
>CBFGOB010000217.1:0-5061 GCA_965650215.1 uncultured bacterium
TTGCGGGCGACCAGCGTGCAGGTCGAGCCGACCGGTTCGTTGAGGTAGCGGATCGGTTCACGCGACACCAGGTCGCCGGCAAGCCGGTGGTGGTCGATGACTTCGGTGACTTCCGCTTCCTCGACGCCACTGACCGCTTGGGCGTATTCGTTGTGGTCGACGAGGGCGAGGCGGATGCGCGGCGGATCGACGAGGTCGGATTTGGAAATCACGCCCATCATCCTGCCCGATTGGGGATCGATGACCGGGAACAGGTCCTGATCGGAATTCGACAGGCGCTTGCGCAGGCTCGAGATCGGGTCTTTCGGGCCGATGGTGATGAATTTCGTTTCCATCACGTGGCGGACCGTGCGCGAGCAGCGCATCAGTGTCGAGGCGCTGGCGGTGTCGTAGGTGCAGCGCAGCAGGACGACCTTGCGGGATCTGGCAAGGTCCTGGATTTCGCGCGAGACCGGGTTGTCGCCGGTGACCAGCAGGGCCCGCGCGCCCGCGGTGATGGCGTAGCGTTGGACGATCGGGCGGTCGCCGCAGATCACGAGGAAGCGGTCGAGGTTGCCATCCTTGGCGGCTTGCTTGAGGCGCTTTTCGACCGTCGATTGCGAGGAGGCGCCGACCAGCAGGATGAGGTCCTCCTCGGATTCCGGGAGTTCGCCGTTGCCGCTGAGGTTTTCCGCCTGAAGGGTGGCGGCGATGTGGGCGAGCGAGGCATGGACGGTCCGGACGCTGAGGCCTTGGGTGTCCTGGGGCAGGAGCAGTCGCAGCAGGTCGATGTAGCGCAGGATGCCCGCCAGCATGCCATTCTCATCCTCGACGGGGACGCAGCGGATTTCGGCCTTGAGCATCCGGTGGTAGGCGGTGAGGAAGGTGTCGTTGACCGAGACCTTGATGACCTCCTTGTGGCAGATCATGCCCGCGTTGGTGCGGACGTCGGTGACGAGCATCGGCAGCTCGAGGCCGGCGCGTTCGAGCACCCACTTCGTGCGTTGCGAGACCTCGCCGCAGCGGGCGGCGATGGCATCCGGTTGTTCGCCGGTGGCCCGGAGTAAGGCGGCATAGCCGATGGCCGAGCAGGTGGCATCGGTGTCCGGGTTCTTGTGGCCGATGACGTAGAAGGCGGGCATGGGGGAGAATAAAGGCTGAAAAGCAGAATGCGGAAAGCCGAAAAGGCGTCAAGGGCTTGGGTGCCTCGAAATGGGGGAAAAGGCATCGGAGAAGGCTGTCGTGCCACGGGTGATCCTAAAAAAGACATGGCAAGAGCCGGAAGGGGCATGTCTCCGCTCCGGTGCCTGTCCCCCGAGGCTTCAGCGAAGGGGGGTAACGCGGGCTACGGATCAACTCCACAGCGCCCCGGAAGGACTCGCATGAGCCAGAATGCATCCCGTGGAACGGGGCCGGGCAGGAGCCGACGCGATGTGCCCCGGGCAGGGCGGGCCGTGAGTCGGTGGCACCAAAGGTCGCGACACGCGCGGACCGACCGTTAGATAGTGGTCTGTCGCGCTTCGATCTTCAATCTGGGCTGAATCATCGGCCTCGGGAGCGTTACGGTTTCCCAGCAGCTGCTGAGTGATTCATGAAAAAGATCCAACCTTGCACTTCAGTCTTGATGCTGTGTGCCAGGTTCCGTTTGGTCATCATCCTCCAGGTCATCCAGGGTGAATCGCGCCAAGGCAATCTGTTCATAGGGATGTGCTTTGCCGCGTTCATAAATACACAGCGCGGTTCCATCCGCAAGAACCGCCAAGTCCGAATAGGCGCCCGCCCCAGGATGCAATCTCAGCCGACGTGGCCATGTCTTGCCCTCATCAAAACTGGCGCGGACAGTAATGTTTTGCCGCTTGCTGCTGGCCGGATTCGAGAAGAGCAGGATGCCACTCTTTCTCTCGGCAGGCCAGCGATGCCGATGTATGCTGGCCTGGCAGATCGGATCAATCAGGCCGTCAGCGAAACCCTGCTCTTCCCATGTCATTCCACCATCACGACTGAAGGCGCGCTGGCGTAGCTTCTTGCTTCGATCGTAGTTGCGCATATTCAGCATCAGCCGGCCGTCGGCCAACTCGACCACTTCGCACTCATTGACCTGATGGTCCGGTGTCCGGCCACCAAGGTTCCATGTCTGGCCGTGATCGTCGCTGTAAATGATGTGCGAGTAATAGTGTTTCGTTTTGGCTTCAATGTGGTCGCACGCGAGCACGAGGCGTCCTGCATGCTTGCCATGCTTGAGCTGGATGCCGCTTCCCGGCCCGGTCGCATACCATGTCCAATCCGGCTTGCTGACCTTGCCCGTTATCTCCTTCGGTTCGGACCAGGTTTTCCCGTCGTCTCCGGACGAAATGACAAATACACGCCTTATGTCTTTGCTCTGCCCATTGATGATCTGCGGCTCGAGGTCGTCGCCTCGGTTCCAGGTGGATAGGAGCCAGACCGTCCCGGTATGCATGTCAACCACTGGACATGGGTTCCCGCAGGAGTGGTCCTTGTCGTCCCAGATGACCGCCTGTTCTGACCATGTCCTGCCGTTGTCGGTGGACCGCCTAACCAGCAAGTCAATGTCACCGGCATCGCCACTTCCGTGCTTCCGGCCTTCACAAAAGGCAAGAACGGTGCCTTTGGGAGTCACGACAAGTGCGGGTATGCGGTATGTGTGATAACCCTGCGTGCCACTCACCCAAACGGCTTGTTGCGTCTTCTCGGCACCCCCCGCTCCGACCACCGTGGCGATCATGCATGTGAATGCAGTGAGGATCAAATTTTTGGCATTCATTGATGCGTGCATTTCTGTCACAATGATGAGGCATGGTACCCGCTACCGGGAGCGCCCCTTCACTTCAGGTTGGGGTTTGTCGCTACCCTCCGACTTCGACTCGGGGCGGGTAGCGGGTTGTCCAGCGCCGGCTTGTTCTGCCTTGGCTTTGTTAGCAGGGATGATCTGGAGGTTGGTCGCTTCAAGCTTGAGTGCAATTGGCTTCGATAGAGGCCCACTCCACGATGGATGGACTCGGTAGATCATGCCGTCATCAAAATGCCATTCCCACGTCCCTACGGATGAAAGGCGAGAGGTGAATGCAGGTCCGAACATCTCTATGGCTTCGAGGTAGGTCCTGGGGCTCTTATCCCTTAGCTTCGAATCAAGGATGAGAGGTGTCATCCCAATATATGCAGCAAAACGTCCTTCAATAGCCAAAACGCTGTATTCTTTAGTCTTCCATGGATCAGGCCTCACGACTTCGTCAGCCAGAGTCATGATTGTTCCGCAAAGCGATCCAATCGTTGCGAATGTCACGAGAGCCTTCATTTTTGGCAGAACGTTATAGGAATAACATCGCTGGCTTGTACGCACAAAATTAATCCGACGGTTTCCTCGACGTCGCCATCTCCGACTTGTCCTGCTTGTTGTTAGGTATTAACTTAAAACGCTCGGTAGAAGTGCCTATCTTCATAGCCAACACTTGGAAACTGTCATGCATCTTCATGTCAATCTTACTCATTTGCTTCTGAACATCTGGATATGGAATATCTTGGACGTCGACTTCGCCTGTGAAATACAGCCAAATCTCTGATTCATGGTAACGCTCGGGCAGTTTTATCGCGAAAAGGCCGTTCGCGTCTGTAATACCGACAAGCGTTGGTCTTTGGTGGTCGATGGATAAAAAGACCGGTATTCCCGCGGATGGATCCATTATACCGGTGTTGTAATTACCCAAGCCACCAGAAATGATATGCTCTGTTGGACGATGCGGCTTCGTGTATATCTTCGGGCTGATCAAATCCCACCCTCTACGCATACCAATAGTGTCGCCGCTCTTGATTCGTTCTTCGTTGACTCGAGTATTAGGAACAAAAGATACCTTGCCTCCCACCTCTTTAAGCTCGCCATGCTCTGCTGTTCCAAGGACGGAATCGGCGGCAGGCAAAATCTGCATCGCGAGGATGCTGGCAAATATGGTCGGAAGAATTTTCATGGTCTGAAATTTAACATTGGACTTTCGAGTGGAATGTAAATGACGCGTAAATTCTTTCCAGAACGTAGAGCGCATGCACCCTAGCTAGCGGGGCCGTAAGTCGCTCACAGGTTTGAGTTTGTAGTTACAGATAATCATCGCAAAGAATCGGCTAGCTGGGGTTGCCATGTCGCGGCTTGTTCGGTTCTTCAGTTTATTGGCACTGTGTAGTGAACAATCGAGACCTCCTCCTTGGTTAAATCTCCTGCTATCATCCATTCCGAACTGTCATTGGATACGCTTCCAAATACAAATAGTCCCGCTAAATTTAGGTCATTGGGAACTGAAACTTTAAGATTCCCGTCATCGGTTGAACGCGTGTGATGAAATCCGACGACTAGATCCTTGGATGACTGCAATACACCCAGCTTATTTATAATCGAATCAATTGAAGCCGCCTTGTTCCAGCGTTCGGGAACTACCTCCTTCAATTGGACAGGCGTGTAACTAATTAAATCGTCATCCTTCATTCTAAATACGGCATCATAGTCCGAATCCTCTGTTACCGCTATCTCCACCGAGTGATTCTCCGTCCACTTGCGGATTCCGAGTGCAAATAAGGCTGCCTGGCGAGTCTCCCGTAATGTCTTGAGGTCATTTGTCCTCAAAGCCTTCTCATGATCTGGAATAAAGGTGTCTGACACGAGTCTCTCCAGCTTATTGAATTTGCGGATCACTTCCACAGGGTCGCTGAATGCGAGTCTCGACCATTCACGAAGGCGGATCTGATCATTCATTTATTTTACCGAACAGTTTTATTGAGCGACGGGTCGGGTTTGGGGGGTGATCCTCGACGGGTCGAGGATGCAGTGATTTCCGACCCGGAAGTACAGACCCCGACGCAGTTCGGTCATGACTTGCATTGCTAGCAAATCAGGATGACGAATCCAAACTTTTCGTTGAATCCAGGAACTCCCTGACGCGAAGGGCGTCTTGTCTGGATCCGATGGCGCTATGGTGGGCTAGGTCTTCTCGGTGGTTTTCAACTTTTTGGATTCAGGCCAAGTGTGGCCTCCGGGTTCCTCTGGCCTGCCCTTCGATCGGCGCACCTCATCGGGTCCGG
>CBFGOB010000218.1:0-5060 GCA_965650215.1 uncultured bacterium
GCCACCCGGCAAGTCCTTCACGCTCGAAAGCATGTCCGTCGAATCCGGCGAGGACCGGGAAGCCCTGCTCGATCAACTCGCCCAACGCATCAACAACAACCATCCACCCCTCAGGCACAGTCCCATTGCCTGCGGATGGTCGTCGTGGGTCTGCTTCGGCCCCAACGTCACTGCCAAGGACGTCGCCTCCAATTCCGCATGGATCAAAAACAACCTCCCCGAACTCAAGTATGTGCAGATCGATGATGGCTATCAACCGTGGATGGGCGATTGGCTTGATACCGGAAAAGCCTTTGGCGGCGGAGTGCAAAATGTCCTCAAACAAATCCGGGCCGATGGCCTCGAACCCGCGCTCTGGGTCGCGCCATTCATCGCCAGCCCCGAGTCCAGGCTTTTCCAGGATCACCCGGATTGGTTCATGAAGGACGCCGATGGCAAACCGTTGCGTTCGGACAAGGTTACCTTCGGCGGTTGGCGCCTCGGCCCATGGTATGCACTCGATGCCACCCACCCGGATGCCCAGGAGTGGCTTGAGGAAACCTTCCGCACCATGAATCGCGATTGGGGCGTCACCTATTTCAAGCTCGATGCGAACTACTGGGGCACCATGCACGGAGGCAAACTCCATGATCCCAATGCCACCCGAATCGAGGCCTACCGCAGGGGGATGCAAGCCATCCTTCGTGGTGCCGGTAACAGCTTTGTCCTCGGTTGCAATCACCCTCTTTGGCCCTCGCTCGGCCTCATCCACGGCTCCCGCAGCAGCATGGACATCACCCGCAGTTGGAGATCTTTCACATCAACCGGACGCGAAAATCTCTACCGATCCTGGCAAAACGGCAAAATCTGGTCCATTGACCCGGACTCCCTGCTGCTGGGTGATGCCAACTCCAAGGATATCATGGGGCCGGATGGCAAACCGGTCAGCACCGGCCAACTCACCTTCGACAACCTGCTTTTCCACGCAACCTTGCTGCGTGCCACCGGAGGCATGCTGCTCAGTGGCGACGACCTCCCCAAACTCACGCCCAACCTCGTTTCCATCCTGCGTAAAACCGTGCCGCCGGCCAAGGACGCGTTCCGCTTCGCCGATGAATCCTTTACCATCGGACGCCACACCGATGGCAATACCGAGTGGATCGCCCTGCTCAACTGGGAGAATGTGCCTTCCAAGCGCACCATTGAGTTCAAGGGCACAAAACGCATCACGGAATACTGGACCGACAAGGACTTCGGCAGTCACGAGGGACACATCGAAATCCCCGCCATGCCCCCGCGATCCGGCATGTTGCTCAAGCTGGAATGATCGACCAGCATGTCCACCACACTGGGTGAATAAACCGAAGGGCTTTTCAAAAAAGGGAAAACTGGAGATTTTTTGGGGTGAAATCTGTAATGCTTTTCTATCAGACAAGCAAGATCTCCCTGACTCTCAGCGCCGTTGGCGCAGTTGCTTCTGCTGCTCGAGCCACTGGCGGTCGTCTTCGCAAAGTTCCCGTTCATGGGTCCGGGAACGGGTGCCGTCAGGCTCGATGAGAATCAGCGAGCCCTCGTGATAATTCACCAGCTTCGCGAACACCGAGCGGCCCTTGCGGTCGTGCCATTCGCGGTAACCTTTCCGTTCCAAACCCGAGCGCCACACCCGGTACGAATCCGCCGCAACCGCAACCCCCTGCCGGATCAGGCCCCAGGTGAAATCGGCCTCGCCGCGGTCGTAGCCACGGTAACGCCCGATCACCTCCTCACCGGGACCCAGCAGGATCATCGAGGGATAACCCAGGATCTTGTATTGTTTCTTGAGCGCCCTGACGTGGTTCTTCAGGTTGACCCGCATCGTCTCACGCTCACCGATCGAAAGGTCCGGATCATCGATCGACGCGCTCTCGTCGATCTTGAGCCGGATCAGGTGCTCCGACGCCCATTGCTGGAATTTGGCGTTCGAAAACAGTTCCTCATCCAAGGCCTTGCACTTCGGGCTGCGGGCGGAATCCGTGAACCACACCAGCACCGGCTTGCCTTCGCGGGCGGCGATGCGCCTGGCGCTTTGCAGGCTCTTCTCCCACGGCCCACGCCGTTTGGAGGGATCGGCGAGAATCGACGAAAGTGCCGGCAGGCTCGAGTCCGGATCATCCGGATTGGTGAACTCGATCTCCTCCTCCGGCGTGAAACCCTCGTGGGGCAGCTTGGCGGTCGCCTGCTCGGGCAAGGCCTCCGCCGGCGGCGTGTCTGGAGCCATCCCGGGGGCTCCTTGTGGAGCAAGACCCGATGCCTTGTCCTTGCCGTCGCCGAAGACAAATACCGGACCTTCAGGCTCAGGTGTCTCGATCTTCGCACCACAGGCGCTCAACAGCAGGCAAGCCGCCGCCAGGACCAGCTTCACGCCCACAGGATAGCGCAGGTAGGTAGAGTCACTCATGAGCTTACTCCTTGACCCTCGCCGGTGTGCCGCAGTGGGTGCAACGGAACCAACGGAACACCAGCAGGTGCAGACAAAGCGGAATCACATAGCCCAAACCCGGAACATGATGCGCCTTCGCGTTCTTCAAGTGGGAGCGGTGGATGAATAATTTCTGGTTGCAGATCCGGCATTTGCCGCCCACCCCCCAGAACAGATAGGCAAAACCGAACAAGGGCAACGCGATCGGGAACGCCAGGAGCCAGGCCGGCACCCAGGAAAACGACTCCGGCACTTCCGAGGAAAGGATCAGCAACAGCGCGGACAAGACCGATGCCGGCAACACCATCGTGAGGCACAGGGTGATCAAAGCACCAAAGTAAAGCGCCACCGGATTGCTGTGAAGCACTCCCCGGATGAACCAACGGGATTCGGGGTTCCGGCCCTTGTTGGTCGCCTCCCGGGGCGCACGCATGAGATCCTGGCGCGACTGCACCTCGCTCACCGATCCGGGCAGACGCATGCCCTGGAAACGCAGTTCGTCAGCGGAGCGCACCCTCGAAATGTCGAGGTTCAACCCCCTCGAACGCTCCAGCACCTGCGAGCTGACCCCGGAGGCATGCTCGGTGGCGGCAGGCAGGCCTTGGCTGACCCGCACATCCAGGTCCCCGACGTAGCAATTGAGCATGATCCCCGCAGGAATCTGCGAAACCGAAACCTGATGATCCATCAGCACCCTCGCCGGCAAGGGCAAGGCAAAGGGCGAAGACGCAAGCATCACCTGGACCTCGGGCGAGCGCTCGTAGTTGACCGGAACCTCGGTCGGCACCACATCCTCGATGAGATCGGATTCAGGAATCAGCGGCGGCGCCAGAATTTCGCTCACCAACCCGCGGGCCTGCCCGATCCACTCCTCAACCTGGGATTTGGAAACATTTTCGCGCGCAAGGTGCAGCAGGCCATTGGCCTGCGCCAGCTCGCGGTGCAAGACCAGCGGATCCGCCCCGGCCAGGGCCTCGACATCGCCGAATCCCGCGGCTTCGAGAAGCTCCAGGGACGAGGCGTCGATGCTGTTGATGCTGCTGAGATCCACCGCTTTGGAAATTTGAAATCCCAAAACCTTAGAATCCCAACGACACTTGGCAAGCGATCAAACCAAGGCGGCGAGCATCTCTTCCAGCTGGGCAAGCTTGCTGCGCCACTCGGCGAGCCGTTCCTTTTCCTGCTCGACCACTTCCGGCGGCGCGCGATCGACAAAACTGGCATTGCCAAGCTTGCCCTCGGACTTCCGGACCTCAATCCGGGTCTTTTCGATTTCCTTGGAAATCCGGCTGCGCTCGGCATCGACATCGATCAAGCCGGCCATCGGCAGATAAACCTCACCAACCGGAGTGAGCGCCGCAGGGGTGCCCTTTGGTGCCTCGTAGCGGTCATCGGGGCGAATCTCGGCCGCACCGGCCAGCAAGGCCAGCACCTTGGTTTCCTCAAGCAGCCAAGGCTTGGCGCCGCGCACCACAAAGGTGACGTCCTTGCGCGAACCCAGGTTGTATTCGGCCTTGAGATTGCGCAGGCGGCCGGCGCTTTCGTAAATGGCGGCAGCCCTTGCCTGGGCCTCCGTCGCATCAACGGAAAGCAGTGGCGCCGCAGGCAGCGGCTTGTTCATCAGGAACCCGCCCTCCTTGACGTAGCCCATCCGCAGCGAAAGCTCCTCGGTGATGTGCGGCATGTAGGGTGACAACAGTTGCAGATAGCGGCTCATGACCGCGTCAAAGGTCGACAGGGTCGCCAAACGCGCTTCGGGAGCCGCGCTTTCCCGCAAATCGAGCTTCACCGCTTCAAGGAACTTGTCGCAGAACTCGTTCCAAAGGAATTCATACAGCAACTGCGCGATCTCACCAAAACGGTAGTCGGCGTAACTCGCCTGCAGGTCCAGCGCCAAGCGGTCGAGCTTGGCGATGATGTCGAGGTGATAGGGCGGCAGCTCCTGCGACCCGAACGCCACCGGCTCGGTGCCGGCCATCTGACGGAAACGGCAGGCATTGTAAAGCTTGTTGGCGAAGTTGCGACCTTCCTCGACCGAGGACTCGTCAAAACGCAGGTCGCTGCCGACCGGCGCGATGCGCAACAGGCCGAAACGCAGGCCGTCGGCGCCGTACTTGTCCATCAGATCGATCGGATCCGGCGAGTTGCCCAGCGACTTGCTCATCTTGCGCCCCTTGAGGTCGCGGATCAGCGAGGTGAAATAAACGTTGCGGAACGGCAGCTCGCCCGCGAAGCGGAAGCCAGCCATGATCATGCGCGCCACCCAGAAAAAGATGATGTCCGGACCAGTCACCAGATCGGTGGTCGGATGGAATTTCTTCAGCAGCGCGCTCTGCTCCCCGACATTGGCCATCGTCGCAAATGGCCAGAGCCAGGAAGAGAACCAGGTGTCCATCACATCCTCGTCGCGCACCCAGCACCCGGCATCCGCCGGCGGCTCGACGCCGACATGGATGTCACCGCTCTCGAAATCCGACATGTCGAGCGACTCGGCCCCGGTCAATGACTCCAGCTTGTCCTTGCGATACCACACCGGGATCTGGTGACCCCACCACAGCTGGCGGCTGATGCACCAGTCCTGCAGGTTTTCCATCCAGTGCGCATAGGTTTTCGCCCAGCGCTC
>CBFGOB010000219.1:0-5047 GCA_965650215.1 uncultured bacterium
GCGTGTGTTTCTTGCACCTCGGGGTTCCCCCCCCCCCCCCCGCCCCCCCCCCGCGCCTACGATCCCTAATTTCAAATCTCTAATTTCTAATTTCCTTTCACTCCACCTTCCTGGTCACATCGTAGATGTACCAATCCTCGAGGCGTTTGCGGGCCCAGGGGGTTTTGCGCAGGAAGGTGAGGCTGGATTTGACCGAGGGGTTCTGGCTGAAGCAGCGGATCGGAATTTGCTCCGCGAGTCCTTCCCAGCCGTAGCGTGCGACCATGGTGTCGAGCACGGCTTTCAGGGTCACACCGTGCAAGGGATCCTTTGGGTGGTCTTGCATGACTGTGAGCATAGGGAACGGCGATGCAGATGCCAAGCTTGGCGGCTACGTCGTTGGGGCTCATCGAAGATTGACGATTTGGCGGTGCGAATTCAGCTTCCCTGATATGAACACCCACTTTTGTGTGCTGGTCGCATCGCTGCTTGCTTCCTGGATCGGGCTTGCTGAGACCAAGGAAACGCCGATCGACCCGGAGTTGCCGAACATCCTGCTGATTGGCGATTCGATTTCCGGTGGCTATGAGAAGCAGGTCAAGCAGGCGCTCATGGGCAAGGCCAACGTCATCAAGAACGAGGGCAACGCCCAGTGGACCGGCACGGGCTTGAAGAAGATCGACAGTTATCTCGGCGACACCAGGTGGGACATCATCCACTTCAACTGGGGCTTGTGGGATCTCTACGGCTGGGAATTTGCGAAGGAAGACCGTTCGCCGGAAACCTATGCCAAAAACCTGGATGCTCTGGTGACCCGCATGAAGAAGACCGGCGCCAAACTGATTTTCGCAACGACCACTCCTGCATGCAAGGACCCGGAGCAGACGATGCTCAAGCGCTTCAAGCAGGAGGTCGTCATCACCCCGGAGCAACAGGCGAAGTACAGCGAGGCCGCGCTGGCGGTGATGAAGAAGCATGGTGTGGAGATCAATGACCTTTACGCCCATATCCTGCCGACTCTCGAGACACATTCCGGAGGTCCTGACAACGTGCACTTCACCGGCAGCGGCAACAGCCATCTGGCAAAGAAGGTGGTCGCGACGCTTGAAGAAGCGCTCAAGGGGCTGAAATGAGGCGTTTGCACCAAGCCTTGAATGCCGATATCACCCGAGCTCGACCGGGTGCTTCAGCGGGATGGTGACTTCAAACTCCGGCACGAAGCTGCCGGTGTCATGTCTGCGGCGTCGGGCAAGGACCTGCGTGGTCCCGGATGTGAATTCCAGCAGGAAGGACTCGCTGCTGCCTGTCTTGTAGGCGTGGCTGAGGGACGCGACATTGATGTAGGTCGTGTTGCCGACCCGCGCGATGTGTTTCGGCGTGTAGGGCGAATGATGATCGTGTCCGCTCATCCACAGTGCGATGCCGTGCCGTGCGATGAGGTCCGCGATCCGGTCCGTGGGGTGGAGCTGGCGGTCGGGTTTCTGGGTTCCGGACGTGGTGTCCTTGACCCCTTGGTGCGAGCAGACGATGAGGTTTTTGCCCTTGTGATTCGCGAGTTCGCGTTCCAGCCAGTCGCAGCTTTGCGGGCTGAGCTCCCCCGGGACCCCGGCTTTTTCATCCGACAGGAAGAACCACGCGAGGTTGCCGTCGATGACCGCATAGGGATCGGTGCTGCGGACGAGCTTCGTGTAATGATCCGCCCTGCCCTTGTGGTATTCGTGATTGCCTGCGATTTCATGCCAGGTCGGAATCCCGCTGCTGCCGCGGGTTTGCAGGTAGTTCCGGATCTCCTGTTCGTCGGCATCGTGGCTGATGTCGCCGAGGGTTATCGCCCATGCGATGTCCGGATGGTTCCGGCGCATGTCGTCGCAGGCTGCGGCGAACCATTCCACGCCATCCTTGCCGCCCTCCACCAGCCCGCAGTGCAGGTCGGAGATCACCCAGACCTTGCGTGTCCGGTTCGTGCCGGCTGCCAGCGATGACGGGCTGCCGAGCGCGCCGACCAAGGCGGCGCCTGCAGTCATCCTGATGAATTCTCGCCTGGGGTTCATGGGAGTGGGGGACGTGGAGGCCATGGGATGCAAGGGGTGTCTTTCGACCAAGCCAAGCGTGCCGGCCATGCCTTGGCAAAAGGAAATCCTCGCCTTGCCGGATTCCTGGCGGTGGTGTGCGGATGCAGCGGCCGATTTGGCGTGATTGTGATTTGTCAGCCGGATTCCCGCTGGTTAACTAGCCCCGTGCCTGCGCCGGGTGGAAGCATCCGGCCTTGCCAATCCGGGAAACCGTTTTGGCGCCCCGCCCGCCCTCCATCACCCGCAAGCCCACTCTGGTCATTCCCCATCCTCATCATGAAAACATCGACATTCCGAATCCCTGTGACCCTGTGGCTTGTGATGATGACGATCGGCGTTTCCGCCGGCCATGCGGCACAGTCCCAGGTCCGCCTTTCCTCCTCCGCGCTTGCCTTGCAATGGACCCAGAAGGAGGAAGGTTGGGTCCTGGATGAACTTACTGCGGGAGGCCGTCCACTGGGCCGTCCGCAGGGATTTGCCAACATCCTTTACAGTGAGAAAAAACCCTCTGGCGGGGAAGTCTCGCGAGATGCCGCAGGCGAGCACTTCACGTTTTATTTCTCCAAGGTGCTTGAATCGTCCGGATCCGGCATGCGCATGAGCCACTCGCTGCCGGTGGCGGAGGTCGAGAGCGCCTGGCAGATCGATGAGGCCTTTCCCACCGACATCGCCGTGACCATGAGGCTCACCGCGAAGGCCGACGGGTTTTATGCGATGGCCAGTCCGACGCTCGCCAGCATCCGCAAGGAGGATCTGAAATGGGGGATGATCCCGGGCAACTGGTATGGCCGGCGCATGGAAAGCAACATGAACCTTTCCGGTGCCTACAGTCAGGGCATTCCCAGCCTTCCGCTGCTTGCGTACGAGAGGAACAGCGGCACGCTTTGTCCGCTCCTGTCGACCAAGAATGGCGTGACCCTGGCGGTGATTCCGGAGCCCGGAACTTCGGCGGACCCGTGGAAGCACGACGCCTACAACCGCAAGGCCTCGCGCGTCGGCATGTCCTTGGTCAACCGGCACCACCAGCTCACGCCGCTCGTGTATTCGCCGGTCCTCGGCGAGGAGGGTTCGGAGTTGAAGAAGGGAGACACCATCGAATTCCGCTTCCGCTATTCGATTCAGGCGGCCGATTGGTTCACGGTGTTCAACCATGCGGTCAACGACATCTACCGGCTGCCGTCCCTGCTCGATATCCAGCGCAACCGGTTTTCGCTGACCGACCGGGTGGACCGCATGCTGCATTTCCTCGACGACGACGGCAGGGCGCGCTGGAACACCTGGAAGGTGTATGGCCTCGAGGTTGGCGCCACCGGCAACAAGAACGCCGATTCGGGCACGATGTGCATGATCGCGCGCTGTGCGAACGACAGCGCGATGCGGCGCCGCATGCCGCAGATGCGCAATTTCAAGCTCGCCCAGCAGCAAACCGCGCCGGGCCGGTTCCAAGGCGCGGCCTTGGGCGAATACGGCGATGACAAGGGATTCCGCTCGGAGGTCGGCAAGTGGATCGAGCCGCTTTTCACCACTTACTACACGATGGCCGACATGGGCAACATGCTGCTGTTTGATCCGAAGGATGCGGAGTTGAGGGAGCGCCTCCGTCTCGGCGCGGACAAGCTGCTGGCCTGGCAGCACGAGGACGGGAGCTGGGACGTCGGCTATGATGTCTTCAGCGGCGAACTGGCGTTCCCCGATCTCATCGATTACCGCCCGACCTGGTACGGCCTGTTGATCGCCTACCGGATCCTGGGAGATGACAAGTACCTCGCTGCGGCGAAAAAAGGTGCCGATTGGCAGAAGGTCAACGGTGTCGATGAAGGTCGCTTCCTCGGGGTTTGCGGCGACACGCGCAACGTGTGGGATTTCGCCACCGCCCAAACCTCTCAGGCCTACATGGATCTGTATGACCTCACCAAGGACGAGCGCTACCGGGAGGCCGGCATCGAATGCGCGCGCATCTACACCACTTCGATCTTCACCCATCCGATTGCCAACGATGCGTCCAAGAAGGTCAACGGCAGGGAATTCAAGGATTGGGAAATCAGCCAGACCGGCCTGGGGGTCGAGCACATCCGCGGCACCGCCGCCTTGCGCGGCCCGATCCTGCTGACCAGCTACGCCGGGCTTTTCGTCCGGATGCACGAGGAGACCAAGGATCCAGTGTTCTTGACGATGGCCCGTGCGGCCGCGCGAGGCCGTCAGGCCTTTGTGGGTGAGCAGACCGGCGTGAGCGTGTACTACTGGGATTCCCTGCCGCATGTCGCCCGCGATCAGGACAAGTTCCCGTGGCACGCGTTCTGGCAGATCGGCTGGATCACCGACTACCTGCTGGCGGAGGCACACCTGCGCTCTGAGGGTCAAATTCATTTTCCAGCTGGCTTCATGACCCCGAAGGTCGGTCCGCACCGCAGCTATGGCTTCGCGCCCGGCACGATTTTCGGCCGCAAGGCGGATCTGGTGTTCCGTCAGGGCATGTTGCGTTCCGACAATGCCGACCTCGAATGCCTCAGCGCCTGGTCCGAAGACCGGGGCACGCTGTATCTGGTGGCGATCAACCAGTCGCCGAAGGAAGGCCAGGGCAAGCTGACGATCGACCTTTCCAAGCTGTCGCCCGGGGCGAAGTGGACGGAAGAAGAGGTTCTCCAGGGGGTGCAGCCTGTGGTGAACCGCGGGCAAGGCAGCATGGAACTCAGGATTCCCGCCTGGGGCATGCAGGTGCTGGCGCTCAAGATCACTGGCAGCAAGTGATCGGCTCTTCCAGCGCAGTGTTGGCCTCTGGATGGCCGCGCGCGTGGTGGGCATCTTGACTTTCAGCGGATCTGGGCAGATCAGTAATTGGATCAGTACCCATCCAACCCAGGTCATGAAAACGTCATCCTCGGCAAAGTCCGGCCGTCCGTCCGGAGAGGTGGATTCCCCATCAAGCAAACCGGCCCTGCCCCGCAGGTTGGGGGCAGATCATGGTGAAAGCGCGACCCGTCCGCGCAAACACCACA
>CBFGOB010000220.1:0-5047 GCA_965650215.1 uncultured bacterium
CACTCAAGGAATGGGACAAGGCATTGGCCGACGCCGACGAAGTGGTCCAACGCCAGTTGGGCACCGACGGCGGCATGAGCCTGCGCACTGCGGAGCTCGACGCCTCGGAAGCGCTGAAGCAGGAAATCGAAGCCAAACTGGCGGAGCAAAAAGCGAAACCCTGAGTCCGCCGCTGGAGTGTGACAGGTGTTTCGCTTCGCAGGCTCAGCCGGGCTTCCGGTGATCCCGCGGCGCATGTCCGTGGTAATTGCGGAAAACTCTGGCGAAATATTGGCTCGACTGGAAGCCGCAGCGGAAGGCCACCTCGGTGATGCTCATCTGTGGTTCGCGGGTCAGCAGTTCGGCGGCGGATTTCAAGCGCAGCTGATTGAGGTGCTCCATCGGGGGGATGTTGACGATGCGCCGGCAGAGGGTCGCGAAGTGGGTGCGACCGATCCCGCAGGCTTCGGCCATCATGTCGAGGGTCCAGGGTTCGTCGATCCGCGCAGGCAGGGATTCGAGAAACAGGCGCACCGTGCGTTCGCTGCCGTAGAGCGAGGCGTCGAGCTTCGGCTTGCGCGACTCGAGGACCTCGGCAAGCAGCACGATCAATTCGTTGATCACGATCTTGAGCAATGCCAGATTGGCGTCGCCGCCGCCGCGGGCAACGATCGCGTCAAGGCGGGCAAAGCATTCGCCGATGCGGCGGTCACCTTGCCACACCGGTTCTTCGTTCTGGCGCAGCATGTCGGTAAGCCGCTGGAGGCCTCCCGGAGAAAACAGCATCCATTTCGGCCAGCGCCAAGGCTGGTTGGGTCGGCGCACCCCGACATCGAGGATGAACCACGAGTAATGCGAGGCGGGTACATGGGGGTCGCCGACGCGGTGTCGTTGCCAGGGCCGGGTGATGGTCAGGCTGCCCGGTTCCACCGTCAGCGACCTGTCGCCGATGCCGAAGGGCAAGCGTCCAGCCGACAGCCAGCCAATTTCGATGCCTTCGTTGCAATGCCAGTCGAGGCCCCAATTCTGGATCCCCGGAGCGTTCCAGTAACCGGCCATGCACAATTCAGCCAACTCGTCGTCGGGAAGGCGTGTTCCGGGGTAGCTGCCGCGAGCAAGTGCCTCCATCCGCAAGGCCCCGCCAGCCGCCGCTTGCTTGAGCGGCTCGCACGTGTCGGCGTGAAACAACTCGCTCGCGGTGCGAAAAGTGCGGCGTCTGTGCATGGGCTTGGATGTGTCTTATTTACCACTGGCCAAGTTTGCAAGCATCGGGGGGCTGGATGCCGTAGATTGCTTCAGCATGCTTGGATTCCGTTCGAGTGTTTGGATTGCCACCGTGTTCGCCGCTCCCGGCCTTGCCGCCGGGGCGCCGTCCTGGTCGTGGTTGAAAACGGACAGTCGTCTGGCCTTGCAGCGCGAGGGCAAGACCGTGTGGCAGCTGGTGGCCGATCCCGAGGAGCCGAAGTCGTATTTCCATCCCCTGGCGACGGTCGATGGCGATGTGCTCACCGCGTTTCGGCCATCGGATCATCCCTGGCACCGCGGCTTGTGGTGGTCGTGGAAATTCATCAACGGCATCAATTACTGGGAGGAGGACCCCAAGACCGGCGCGAGCGAAGGCATCACCGGATTGGCGCGCGTCGAGTTGCTGCCCCGCGATGATTTCAGTGCCCGCGCCGAATTGCATTTCCGCTACCATCCGCCGGGCAAGCCGGTGGTGATGAACGAAGTGCGGCGCTTTGAAATCTCCGCGCCGGATGCTGATGGCACATACACGATCGATTGGACGACCGAGTGCAGGGCGGCCACGGAAGCGGTGAAGCTCGACCGCACGCCACCGCCCGCGGCCGGCGGACCGAATCACGGCGGCTATGCCGGACTGTCGTTGCGCTTTCCGCGCGACCTCCAAGGCTGGAACTTCCGCAGCAGCGAAGGGATCCAGAAGGCGGCCGAGGGTCACGGCCAGGTGGCCCGATGGGTGGACCTCTCCGGTCCTGTGGCAGGCATCGCGATTTTCGATCATCCATCCAACCTCCGCCATCCGCAGCCGTGGTATCTGAGCGACAGGCCGGCGCTGATGTTTTTCAATCCCGCACCGCTATTCAATGAGCCGCTCGAAGTTCCTGCAGGCGGCACGCTAACCCTGCGCTACCGCGTGCTGGTGCATTCGCAACCCGTGACCGCGGAACAGCTCGAGGCCTTCTGGCGTGCCTACGTGTCGTCTCTCAAACCCACTCCCACCAACCCGTCCAATCCATGAAAATCGGCTGCTTTGCCCTTATCCAACCGTTCTCGCCGATGCGGCGGCAGTTCGAGCTCATCCGCCAGCTCGGCTTCGATTTCGCCGACCTCACCGACAACCACGACGGCGCAACGCTCGGCACGGAGTACGGGTTTTCCGCTTCCTTCAGCCTGGATTCGCACCCGGCGGACATCCTCGGCATGGTGAATGAATTCCAACTCACGCTCACCAGCGTCTGCGCCCATGCCAACTTGTTGGACCCGACCTCGCCGGACCGCTACGGCACGGCGGAAATCATCAAGGCGATCAAACTCGCGCACTTTCTCGGCGTCAAACAGGTGATCACCACCGAGGGTGATCCGAAGACGGAGTTCGGCCACCAGCTCAGCGATGAACAACGGCTCTTCAGCATCCGCGAGAAACTCCATGAGCCGGTCCGCTGGGCGGAAAGTTTCGGCATTGAGTTGCTGATCGAGCCCCACGGGATCCTCACCGACACGGTCGAGGGCATGAGCCGGATTCTCGACGCGCTCGGCCATGAGCAAACCGTCGGCATCAACCTCGACACCGGCAATTCGTGGCTCGGCGGCGGGGATCCGTTGGGGTTTGTCAAAACCTTCGGCCCGCGCATCAAACACGTGCACTGGAAGGACATGCCGGCCGAATGCCTGTCCGAGCGCGGCAAACGCTTCGGCTGCGGCATGGGCCTGATCCCTCTCGGCGACGGCATCGTCGGCATCGAGGCGATTGTGAAGGAGCTGCTTGCCCAAGGTTTTGACGGTCCGACCACCCTGGAGATTGCCGGTGAGGATGCGGTGAAGTCATCGGCCGAGCGTCTGCGCCGTTGGGCTGAGTGATGATGCCATTTGAACCTGTTTGATTTCCGCCAACAAGCCATCCCATGAATACCAGCCGTCGCCAATTCCTCGCCACCACGGGCAGCGCGTTTGCCGCACCCTTGTTCCTGCCCTCGGCCCGCGCGCTCGCAGCCGACGACCCCGGACGCACGATCCGGCTCGGCCACATCGGCGTCGGCAGCCAGGGTAGTGGCTTGCTGCGGAATTTCCTGTCGGTTCCGGGCGCGACCTCGGTCGCCATCGCCGATCCCGTCCGCGGCAAGCGCGAGGTCGCCGGACAGCGCGTGAAGGCCGCGCAGGGCCACGAACCCAGGCTCTACGCGGATTTCCGCCAGCTGCTCGCGGATCCGTCGATCGATGCGGTCGTCATCGCCACGCCCGACCACTGGCACGTGCCGATTGGCATCGAGGCCGTCCAGGCCGGGAAGGATGTGTATGTCGAAAAACCGTTAGGTTATACGCTCGCCCAGAACAAGGCGATGATGGACGCCTGTGTGAAACACGACCGGGTGTTTCAATACGGCACCCAGCAGCGCAGTCAGGAAATCCTGCGCCGAGGGATCGAAGCGGTGATCAACGGCGCGATTGGCGAACTCGAGCGCATCGAAGTCTGGGCGCCGCGTGGCAAGGGTGGCGGGTCGCTTGAAGAGATCCCTGTGCCCGATGGCCTGGATTACAACCTCTACATCGGCCCCGCGCCGATGAGGCCCTGCACGAAGGACCGGATCAGCAGTCCTGCGTCGTGGTTTTGCCGGGATTACGCCCTCGGGTTCATCGCCGGTTGGGGCGCGCACCCGCTCGACATTTCCATCTGGGGTCTCGACCACGACCAACGCGGGCCGTTCAAGATTCGTGGTACCGGGACGATCGCGACTCCCGATGCCTTGTTCAACACAATCACGAGTTGGGATGTGAACGTCGAATTCGCCGGTGGACTTCCAATGCGCTTCATGAGCGATGACATTGCCAGGCCTTTGGTCGGCGCCTACCGCAAGAACTGGTGTGACGACGGCACGACCTTTTACGGCAGCAAGGGATGGATCAGCCTCAGCCGTGGCGGTGTGGCGGCCAGTGACATGAACGTCCTGCGCCAGCAATACGGCGCGCAAGACCGGCGGGTCGCCTACAAGAACCATTACTACCGCGGTTTTGTCGAGGCAGTGCGCGAACACCAACCCAGCGTCGCGCCGATCGGTGATGCCGTGCGCTCGGATGCGCTGAGCCATTTGTCAGTGCTGGCCATCGAATCGGGGGTGGAAATCGTGTGGGACCCCAAGGCCTACCGCATCATCTCGCCCGAGAATCTCAACGACAGGATGAATGCCCCATCGCGTGAGGAATGGCGCAAGGGGTGAGGGCATTCCCTGGTTCGCGGATGGGTTTGTCGATCATGCCTTCAGTGCCGTTTTGGATATGGTCGCGCCCACTTTTTTGCATCCGCAATCAATCGCGCTCTGTCAGCCTTTGGAAGTCCAGCGACTGTGGATTGGAAATATTTTAAAGCTTCATCGATGTCTGGCGGCCGCGTCATGTCATGATTGGTGGCCAGTGGTGTTGAAGCGGTAGCTCATTTGTCTGCGGCTTTGTGAGCCATCGGAGAAAGTTTGATAATGCCATTCCGGCCAGAAAGCACATGGTAGTTGGCATGCGCATGCCGCCGGGTCGAAGAGGCCGGACTTGTCTGGTTTTCCGCTCGCGATTCCGGATCTTAGTATTCCTTCCGCCATTGTAGGAATGGTCCATATTGCGGGCGGCATTCACCAGCCTGGCGAGAATCATTTCCTACAAAGGGACACATTCCCTACAAAGGGACAGACAATATATTAAGAAAATAGCTTGCCAGAAATGCGCAATATAGTTCATATGAACACATGCGAACCGGGAGATGGCTGGCGAAGTGGCGGGAGTCCGCGGAAAAGCCCGTGATGTACCACTGCATTTCGCGGGTCGTGGATCGCCAGTTTGTCCT
>CBFGOB010000221.1:0-5038 GCA_965650215.1 uncultured bacterium
GGTTCTGATGGTCATGGCGATGCAGCAGGATGATTCGGTGCACCGGCTCAATCTCTTCGGCCTGAGTTTCCAGCCAGCCCAGTTGGGCATCGCGTCCGGCATTCTGCTGATCGCCTGGTTGGTCCAGGACCTGCCCAAGTTGCACCGATGGCTTGGCGCTCCGGTCGTCAGGGTGACGCTGATCGGCGTCCTGTCGGTGGTCCCTTTCCTGATGGTGATGAAAATGGGCGACATGGGGTCGGCCTTGGTGTGGATACCGGTGTCCATCGTCGCGCTGCTCGTGGGTGGGGTTCCCTTTCGCTATCTCTCCTTCATGATGTTGATCGGGATCGGATTGGTTCCGATCCTCTATTTCGTCGTGCTGCCGATGGTTTCCGAGCGCGGTCCCGAGCGGATCAACACCTGGTTGCGCATGATGCAGGACAAGCCGGTCGACATCAGCAACGAGGGCTACGCACCCCATAACATCTCGATGGCGGTGGGAAAGGCATACTGGAAAGGCACGGGTTGGAATGCGACCGAGGAGCAAGGCTCCCTGCTTGCCAAAGGGTTCATTCCCAAGGACACCGCACACAACGACTACATTTTCGCGGTCATTGGCGAGGAGTTGGGATTCCGCGGCAGTCTTCTGCTCATCGCGGCATTCACGCTGCTGCTGGTCCAGGCCCTGTTCATCGCCTTTTACAGCCGTGACCTGTGCGGTCGGCTGCTTGTCTGTCTGGTGGTGGCCCTCTTTTTCGCCCACGTCTTCGAGAGCATCGGCATGTGCGTGCTGCTGATGCCGATCACCGGCATTCCGATGCCGCTGGTGAGCTATTCCGGAACCTTTGTGGTGGTGTGCATGCTGCTGCTGGGTCTGGTGCAAAGTGTCTGGGTCCACCGGAATGCGGGCCCAGGCCCGCAATTGGGTCCGGATGCCGGCTGATGCCGGTATCCTGGGCAGAAATCCGGTTTGGCGCTTGCCCGGCTCCGGCGAGCGAGGTAAACGCCCCCATATGGCTAAGAAACCGGTGGTGCTGATCATTCGAGACGGCTGGGGTGCGAATCCCGGGGGCATGGCGACCGCCCAGAAGGACGGCAATGCGGTTCTGCTGGCGAAGACCCCCTATCATGACCAGGTTCTGTCCGCATATCCCAGGGCGCACCTCAGCGCTTCGGGAATGGATGTCGGGCTGCCGGACGGCCAGATGGGGAATTCGGAGGTCGGCCACTTGAATCTTGGCGCGGGACGCATCGTCTATCAGGACCTCACCCGCATCAACAAGGCGATCGCCGACGGAGTCCTCGGCTCGAACCCGGTGTTTGCCGAAGCGATGGAGATTGCAAAGGGATCCCGTCTGCACTTTGTCGGTCTGGTATCGGATGGTGGGGTACACAGCCACCAGGACCAGCTGGTCGCCATGGTCAGGTTGGCGAAGCAGGCCGGGGTCGAGGACATCATGATCCATGCGATTACCGATGGTCGGGACACCTCGCCGACCGGCGGAGAGAAATTCGTGGCCATGGTTGAGGATGAGGTCGCGAAGTGCGGCGCGCGGATCGCCACGGTGATCGGGCGGTATTTTGCGATGGACCGCGACAAGCGATGGGACCGGGTCAAGCTGGCGTGGGATGCGATCGTGCTTGGCCAGGGCGAGGAGGAAGCGGTGCTTGCAAGCGAGGCGATCGCCGACCGCTACCGCCACGACAAGACGGACGAGTTCATGCCGCCCATGATTTTCGACGAGGCAGGCAAGCAGCGGGTCAGGGACGGGGATGTGGTCTTGTTCTTCAATTTCCGTTCGGATCGCGCCCGTGAGCTTTCCGAGGTGTTTCTGCTGGATGAGTTTTCAGGCTTCGAGCGCGGCGTCAGGCCGAAGGTCCACTACGTCACGCTGACCGAATACGACAAAACCTTCCCTTGTCCGGTGATTTTCGCTCCCCAGACCCTGAGCATGGGCTTGGGTGAATCGGTGGCTGCCGCGGGCATGACCCAGATGCGGATTGCCGAAACCGAGAAGTACCCGCACGTCACGTATTTCTTCAATGGTGGTGTCGAGGCTCCTTATGCCGGAGAAGACCGTTTCATCATTCCTTCACCCAAGGATGTGGCGACTTATGACTTCAAGCCGGAAATGAGCGCGCCCGAAGTCACCCGGACCGTGGTTTCCAAACTCAAGGACTATGATCTCGTCATTCTGAATTTCGCGAATCCGGACATGGTGGGGCACACCGGCGTGGTGAGCGCCGCGATCAAGGCGGTCGAGACCATCGATGCGGGCGTCAAAGCCGTGGTGGAGGAAACCATGCGTCTGGGTGGCAAGCTTCTCATCACCGCGGACCACGGCAACTGCGAGTACATGAGGAATCCGGACGGGTCCCCGAACACCGCACACACCACGAACCTGGTCGAGATCATCTACGTTGGCCAGGATGCGGAGCAATATCGCGTCGACAACGGCATTCTTGCGGATGTCGCGCCGACCCTGCTGGCGATGCTCGGCCTCCAAAAGCCGCTGGAAATGACCGGCAAGTCCCTTCTCAAGCCGAAGTCCGCCTGAATTCCGCTCAAGCGCT
This sequence comes from uncultured bacterium, assembly GCA_965650215.1. Lineage (GTDB taxonomy): Bacteria > Verrucomicrobiota > Verrucomicrobiia > Verrucomicrobiales > Akkermansiaceae > Luteolibacter. The sequence goes on from CBFGOB010000221.1 coordinate 2,557, forward strand.
GGGCTCCGGAATGCTTGCATCCCGCACCCATCTTGCCTCAAATCCGGATGATGGGTGTTGAACAGACGCTGGAAGCCGCCACGGGTTGGCTCGAACTCGGTTTGGCCGATGAGGCCTTGTCCGAGTTGGAGGCGATCCGCGGAGACCTGAAGACCAGCCGTGGTGTCCTGGAGCTCAAGCTCGAGGCGCAAATGGTGGAAGGCCAGTGGAATTCGGCGTCCGAGACGGCCAAGATCCTTTGCATCCAGGTCGCGGACGAGCCGATGTTTTTCCTGCACGCCGCATTCTGTCTCCATGAGACCGGTGACACCTACGCCGCATGCAACTGGTTGATGCGTGGCCCGAGGGCCTTGCACCAGATGGCAATCTTCCATTACAACATCGCCTGCTATCTCTGGATCCTCGGGCAGGGCGCGCGCGCCAAGCGCCATCTGCACCAGGCGATTTCGATGGATGAGGAATTGATCGAGGTCGCACGCGCGGATCGCGACCTTGTGGGTATCGGGCCGATTCCATTCCCGTCGCGTTGAAGTTTACCGGCTTCCGCTGGTTTCAGAACTCCATGCCTGCTGTGTTCGGGTGGAATCCGATGCCTGAAAAAGAAAAACGCGCGTTGGAATTCCCCCCGGATTTCACAACGCGCGTTTTTTCAGTCTCGACGTTCTATAACGGACTCATTGATCTCCCCCCGGATATCAGATGAATCGTGGTGCTACAGCCCATCGATGGGGTCATAATAGGGCTATTAGGGTTTTGTGTGCAAGCCATAAGTTGGGCTTTTTGAAAAATATCAGCATCCCCGGGCTCAGGGCTCGGGGCAGCCCCTGGGTCATGCGAATCGTTGATTTTACAAGGATTTTGCTGATGGTTGGCTCAAGATATGGGCTGGTCAGGCGGTCCGGAATGCGGAGAATCCCCGGTGACACCCGATGACGGATCTTTTTGCCAGCCCGGCTTCCCGGCCGGAGACACCCTTGCCCGCCGAGCCGCTTGCGGCCCGCATGAGGCCGCGTGTGCTCGATGAGGTGGTGGGACAGGATCACATTCTGGCTGCCGGCAAGTTGCTGCGCCGCGCGATCGAATCCGACCGTTTCACGTCGCTGATTTTTTACGGTCCGCCCGGCACGGGAAAGACGACGCTCGCGAGCGTGATTGCCAAGACCACGGGTTCGCGCTTCGAGTCCCTCAATGGGGTCGAGTCGAATGTGGCGGAGATCCGTGCCAAGATCGATCAGGCCCGGACCTGGCGTGAGCTCCGCGGTGAGACGACCATCCTGTTCATCGACGAAATCCACCGCTTCAACAAGGCGCAGCAGGACGTCTTGTTGCCGCATGTCGAGAGGGGGGTGATCCGGTTCATCGGCGCAACGACCCACAACCCGTATTTCCACGTCAATTCCCCGCTGGTGTCGCGCTCGCAGATCTTCCAGCTCGAGCCCGTGGCAGTGGAGGATCTGGTCGGCTTGCTGCGCCGGGCGCTTGCGGACCAGGAGCGGGGCCTGGGCCATCTGAGGGTGCATGCGGCGGACGATGCCTTGTCGCATCTGGCGGTGAAATCCGATGGCGATGCCCGCAAGGCACTGACCGCGCTCGAGCTTGCCTGTCTCACCACGCCTGCGGATGAGCAGGGTGCCGTCCACCTGACCCTGGAGGTCGCCGAGGAGTCGATCCAGAGGAAAGCGGTCGTGTATGATGGGGATGGCGATGCGCACTACGACACCGCTTCGGCCTTCATCAAGTCGATCCGTGGTTCGGATCCGGATGCGGCTTTGTATTGGTTGGCGAAAATGCTGCACGCCGGTGAGGATCCGCGTTTCATTGCCAGGCGGCTCGTGATTTCCGCGTCGGAGGACATCGGCCTGGCCGACTCGAATGCCTTGCGGGTGGCGATGGACGCACAGGCGGCATTCGAGTTCATTGGCATGCCGGAAGGCAGGATTCCCCTGGCCCATGCCACGGTGTATCTGGCGACGGCACCGAAATCGAATACCGCCTACATGGCGCTCAACGAGGCGATGGCCGATGTGCAACAGGGCCGGACGCTGCAGGTGCCGCCACACTTGAGGACTGCGACGCGCAAGAAGTTGGCAGGCGGATCCGGCGAGTCTCAAGAGGCGATGCGCTACCTCTATGCGCATGATTATGAAGGGGCCTATGTGCCCCAGGCTTACCTGCCGGAGGGGCGGGTGTATTACCATCCGGGAGACCAGGGCATGGAGAAGAGAATCAAGGAGCGTCTGGATTACTGGAGGAGCCAGATGGAGTCGCGGTCCGAAGCTTGATCGGTTGCGGCAGAAGGAATCTGCGTGCAACGCGGAGAGGGTGGGATTGATGTTTCTCCGAAACATCCAAGCAGAGTGCAGGGCCCTCCTCCGGGCCCTGGGTTGCATGTAGTGTCGCTAGCAGCGACATCCGCGTTCGAACCCGTTTCGCTGCGCCCCGACAAGCCGGGGCTGCGCTCAAGGGCTCCTCGGCCCACCCC
>CBFGOB010000222.1:0-4995 GCA_965650215.1 uncultured bacterium
CTCACCGGCATCATCCTCACCAAACTCGATGGCGACGCCCGCGGCGGCGCCGCGCTATCGATGCGGGCGGTCACCGGCAAACCGATCAAATACGCCGGCGAAGGTGAAAAACTCGACCAATTGTTCGAGTTCCACCCGGACCGCATGGCCGACCGGATCCTCGGCATGGGCGACATCGTCGGCATGGTCGAGCAGGTCGCCGGCAAGGTGAACGAGGCCGACGCGATGCGCTCGATGCAGCGCATGCAGGAAGGGAAATTCGATTTCACCGACTTCCTCGACCAGATGCGCATGATCCAGAACCTGGGACCGCTCGAAGGGCTGCTCGGCATGATGCCGGGCTTCAGCAAAATCAAAAAGCAACTCCCCAGCGGTGCCCTCGACAGCAAACGGCTGAAACACACCGAAGCGATCGTGCTGTCGATGACCCCCGACGAACGCCGGCGTCCGGAAATCATCAAGGGCTCCCGTCGCCAACGCATCGCCGCAGGATCCGGCACCACCCTCATGCAGGTCAACCAGCTCATCAAGCAGTTCGGCCAGATGCGCAAGATGATGAAGTCCCCGAATAAGATGAAAAACATGATGCGTCAGCTCGGCGGCAGCGGCGGCATGGGCGACATCATGAAAGGCCTCGGCGGCAAGTTGCCGTTCTGACCAACCCCGCGATCCCTTGCCCAAAGCCTTCTACATCTGCGGACCAACGGCCTCCGGCAAGTCCGCCATGGCCGTCGAAATGGCCCACGAGCTCGACGGGGAAATCGTGAACGGCGACGCGTTCCAACTCTACCGCGGCATCGAAATCCTCAGCGCCGCACCCACGGCCGAAGACCGCCAGCAGGTCCCCCACCACCTCTACGGCGTGCTGCCCCCGACCGACCCGGTCAATGCCGGCACCTACATGCGCATGGCCAAACCGGTGATCGATGAGATCCTGCAACGCGGCAAAACCCCGATCATCACCGGAGGATCAGGGCTTTACCTGAAATTCCTGACCCACGGGCCCGCTCCGCTGCCACCAGGGAATCCGGCCATGCGGGCGGAGCTGGATGCCCGGCCGCTGGAGGATCTGGTCGACGAACTCCGCCAACTCGATCCTCTGGAAGCCTCGCGCACCGACTTGCAGAACCGCCGCTTTGTCTCCCGCGCCCTCGAAATCTGCCTGCTCACCGGCCAGCGGACCTCGGAACTGCGGGACCAGTGGGTCAGCCAGACCCGTGATCTCGCGTCCCGGCTCCAGGGAATCCTGATCCGGATCGATCGCAAACAGCTCCACGAGCGCATCTCCCACCGCACCCGCGTGATGCTGGAATCCGGCGCCATCGAAGAGGTCGCCGCCCTCGACGAGGTCTCCATCCACTGTGAAAAAGCCATCGGTTTCCGCGAAATCCGCTCGCTGATCCGCGGCGAAATCGACCGCGAGACATGCGAAGAACGGATCAATGCCGCCACCCGCCAGTATGCGAAACGCCAGGAGACCTGGTTCCGCCGCGAAACCTGGCTGCGCGAGGTGCCTCCCTGATCGCGGCGGTTTGCCTTGCCCTCGGCCGCGCGCACGCCTATGACGCTGCCACCTTCAGATGATGCAAACCGCAAAAACTCTCATTTTCAGCGCCCTTCTTCTGGTGACTCCCTCCCTGGCATCCGCCGCCGGCAGTCCGGACAAGGCCCCCGGATTCATCAGGGAAATGCAGCAGTTTCCGGAACTGGAGGCCGCCAAAGGCCTCACCGGCATCGGGGAAAAGCTCGCTTTCCGCGCCCAGGAACAACCGATCCTGCTGATCGCCAGCATCATCTTCCTGCTTGCGATCATCCACACCTTCTTCGCGATCCCGATCACCAAGTATGCCCATAAGGTCCAACACGACCACGACGCGCACATCCGCAAGCAGATGCATGCCCAAGGCGAATCGGCCGAGGCCCAGGACATGGTCAGCTTCAAGGCCACCATCCTCCATTTCCTCGGCGAAGTGGAGGCGATCTTCGGCATCTGGGTGCTGGTCCTGATCACCGCGATGGCGTGGACCCAGGGTTTGTCGGAAATGAAGGCCTACTTCATGGGCGTCAATTACACCGAGCCGATGTTCGTGGTGATCATCATGGCGCTCGCTTCAACCCGCCCGGTGCTGCGCTTTGCCGAATCCTGCCTGAGCTTCTTTGCCCGCTTCGGCAAGCAGACTCCCGCCGCCTGGTGGCTCTCGATCATGATTGTCGCCCCCCTGCTCGGCTCCTTCATCACCGAGCCCGGTGCCATGACCATCGCCGCCATGCTGCTGGCCAAAAAATTCTACAAACTCAAACCCTCGCCGAAATTCGCCTACGCCACCCTTGGCCTGCTCTTTGTCAACATCTCGATCGGCGGTGTCCTGACGAATTTCGCCGCTCCCCCGGTGCTCATGGTCGCCAAGAAATGGGGCCTCACCTCCGCGGAAATGTTCATCCACTTCGGTGAAAAGGCGATCGTGTCGATCTTGGTTTCCACGCTCATCTACTTCTTCTTGTTCCGTAAGGAACTGGTCCGCATGGCCGGCGACATCGCGGATAGCGATGCCGACGGCAAGGGCGATCTGGCGGAAAGCTCGCGCGAAATTCCGCTGTTCGTAACCATCACCCACCTCGCCTTCATGGCCTGGACGGTGGTCTTCTCCCACTACCCGCCGCTCTTCATCGGCGGTTTCCTGTTCTTCCTCGCTTTCTCCCAAGCGACTTCGCACCACCAAAGCCGTATCAACCTGCGCGGCCCGATCCTCGTCGGCTTCTTCCTCGGTGGCCTCGTCATCCACGGCGGCCTCCAAGGTTGGTGGCTCGCCCCGATCATCTCCAGCCTCAGCGAGCTGCCGCTCTTCATCGGCTCGGTCATCCTGACCTCATTCAACGACAACGCCGCCATCACCTTCCTCGCCAGCCAGGTCGAGGGCCTCTCTCCCCAGCTCAAATATGCCGTGCTCGCCGGCGCGGTGACCGGTGGCGGCCTGACGGTCATCGCCAATGCCCCCAACCCCGCCGGACAGGCCCTGCTGTCACGCTTCTTCGGCGATGGCGTCTCGCCCTTGAAACTCTTCCTTGGCGCCTTCATCCCGACCGTGATCGTCAGCCTCTGCATGCTGCTCTTCCCGGACAAAGGCATCGATGAAATGTTTGCCACGCCGAACGCTCCGACCCTGGAAGCCAAGACCACCACCGAACCCTGATTCCCCCCATGTTCACCGGACTCGTCGAAGCCACCGGTCGGGTCAGCCAGCTGCTGGCCAAAGGCGAACAGGCCCGCCTGACCCTCGAACTGCCCTTCGCGGCGGAACTCCAACTGGGCGAATCCGTCGCGATCAACGGCTGCTGCCTCACCGTCGCCGAAATCCACGACGGCGGGGCCTCCTTCGACCTGCTCGCCCAAACCCTGCAGGTCACCTCGCTCGGCGGGCTTGCCGCAGGATCCCTGGTCAACCTCGAGCGGGCCATGCGGGTTGGCGACCGCTTCGGCGGCCACTTCGTCCAAGGCCATGTCGATGGCATCGGCAACATCACCGCACTCTCGGAACACGGCCAGGACCATGTCGTCACCGTCTCGATCCCCCCGGCCATCCACCGCCTCTGCGTGGACAAAGGCTCGCTGGCCCTCGACGGCATTTCCCTGACCATCGCGGAGCTTCATCCCGACAGCGCCACCTTCTGGATCACGCCACACACTTGGGAACATACGAACCTCAAGGAAGCCAAGGTCGGTCAAACGATGAACCTCGAGGCCGACATGCTCGCAAAGCACGTCGACAAGCTGATGGCCAGCCGTCTGGGGTCCTAAGCTTGTTAGACAGCGGTGGGGCGCATCGCCGAACCCAACATGGACCGCGCGCTTGAGCCCGCCCCGGAGCCATCGGCGCTTTGGGTTCCCCTTGCGATCCTTGCACGAAAAAGCCGAAGCCCCTCGGGGAGGCTTCGGCCGTGAATCGGATGAACGCCTTGGCGCCCGGAAGGATCAATAGTCGGGAGCAATCATTTGCGGAGTGATGGCTCCGCTCTCCCAAACGGTGCCCGTGCCGGTTTGCAGCAGGGTCCTGCCACCGCCAACCGTCGCTTTCTTGTCCTTGTTCAATTGCTCGATCCGGACGCTGGTATCGATGCGCAGAACCACCGCCTTGTTGTTGTAGACTTCGGGGTCGAAGGTGTCGTCGGTGGCACCTTCCTGAAGTGCGGCAACCACAATCGGAATCGCCGAGTTGCTGGCGCTGCTGAGGCCTGCGCCACCGGTTTTCATGATGTAGCCGAAACCGACCTCGCCCTTTTCAAGCATCTCCGAACCGTTCATGTTGTTGTCGGGTTGCTTGGTGTAGGTCGCGCGGCAGTAGAACGGCTTTTCCTGGTCGAGGTAACCGGAAGCGATCAGCTGGGAGAAATAGTAGTTCGACTTGCCTGGGCTTCCGGAAATGGTCACCTGGAGGTTGTCGGCAATATCCTGCGCGGTATCATCGTCCGGATAGGAACTGTATTCCTGCTCGAAGGAGAACAGGGTTTTGCCAATCTGTCCGGCGTTGATGACCGCTTCGGCGCGATATCCATCTTTTTGCCTTTTGATCAGTGCGGGCACGCCGACGCCGGCGAGCGTTGCAATGATGGCAATGACGACGAGCAGCTCCACCAAGGTGAAGCCCTGTCTTTTGCGGGTTGTGGTTTTCATGGTTGGGTTATGTTATGGTTCATGATGCATGGGGCGTGAGCCCCGGTTTATGAATGCGACCGGATGCACCGGTAGCTTTACCAAATTACGCCCGAAGCCGACCGTAGCAAGGATGAAATGCGAATCATCCGCCTCCAAAAAACGACATCACCAGGTCAACTCCGCCCCGAACACCCCCATGATCCCCGGCTCGTTCTGGCCGGAGCCGTGAATCCGGTAGTCCTCGTCGAGCAGGTTTTCGACCCCACAGGTCAGGTTGAGCTGCTCGTTGACCTGCCAGCCCGCATTGACCGAAGCCACGACATAGCCGGGCGTGCCGTTGGTCG
>CBFGOB010000223.1:0-4930 GCA_965650215.1 uncultured bacterium
GACGAGTCGACCATGATCGGCACCTTCGCGACATTCGGCTCGCCCTGCAGCAGCTGCAGGTAACGCGTCATCATCGCCTTGCCATCGATCAGGCCGTCGTCGAAGCAGATGTCGATCACATCCGCACCGTTCTCCACCTGCTGGCGAGCGACCTCGACCGCCGCCTCCAGGTTCCCGGCACGCACCAGCTTCGCAAACTGCGGCGAACCCGCGACATTGGTCCGTTCGCCGATCATCAGAAAGCGCTTTTCCGAAGTCAGGTTGTAGGCCTCCGTACCGGAGAGCCGAAGGGTATGGGGAATCGTGGGCATGAGAGCAAAGGCTTTACCGCAAAGCCGCGAAGGCCGCGAAGGATCGCAAAGGATTATTTTGGAAATTGGTGAACAAGACGTTTGATTTCATCCGCAAGGCGGACTGTATGAAAATTAATCAGCAACCCGAGATGTTTACCGGACATCCTCAGATAGGTCAAAACCTGAGCGGAATGGAGAGGAGTCAATGTGGCAACCGTTTTGAGTTCAACGACCAACGAGTCCTCAACCAGCAAATCGATTCGATAGGCATCCGGAACCACCAGTGTCTTGTAGTGAATGGGGAGCAAAACCTGGCGCTTGGTGTCGAAACCGCGCAATTCCAACTCATGCTGCATGCTTGCCTCGTAACTACTCTCCAACAATCCAGGACCAAGATCACGATGCACCTCAATCGCCGCACCAATCACTTCATTGGATAAATGATTCAAATAGTCTTTCATGTTAAAAACTTTGCGACCCTTTGCGACCTTTGCGTCTTTGCGGTTTAAATCACCTGAGGAACCACCCGCGGCACCTTGCCCTGGAGGGCCTTGGCGATGGCGGCGATGTGCTCGGGAGTGTTGCCACAACAGCCCCCGGCCAGATTCAAGAGGCCGGCATCGGCAAACCCGGCCATGAATTCCGCCATGTGCCGCGGCTCCAGATCAAAGCCGGTCGGCGCCAGCGGATTCGGCAGGCCCGCATTCGGATAGCACGAGACATGCGTCGACGCACAGGCGGACAATTCCTCCAGATGCGGCAACATCAGGTCCGGGCCCAGCGAGCAGTTCAAACCGACCGCCAGGGGCTTCACATGCGCAAAGGCATTCCAGAATGCCTCGACCTTCTGCGCGGAAATCATCGTCTCGCCCCCACGGCCCACCGCCGCGGAAAGGATCACCGGCAGATGCAGGCCATCTTCCAGATACACCTCCTGCACCGCCACCGCCGCCGCCTTGGCATTCAGCGAATCGAAAATCGTCTCGATCATCAGAATGTCGCAGCCGCCTTCGATCAGCGCGCGGATCTGATGCTTGTAGGCCGCCAGCACCTGATCAAAAGTCACCACCCGGAACCCCGGATCATTCGCGTCGGGAGAGTTGGTGAGAGACACCGTCATCGGCCCGATCGCTCCCGCGACATAACGCCTGACGCCGGTCTCGCTGGCGATGCGGTCCGCCATCTGGCGACACAGCCGCGCCGATTCGACATTCAGATCCCAGGCGAGCTGATTGAGAAACCCGTCCTCGATGATCTTCTGGAAAAACTCCGGATCCTTCCGGCCACCCGATTCGCGCGGGTCGTCGACGAAAAACTCGCTCTGCGCAATGCTGGTCGCCGAAAAGGTGTTGGTTTCACAAATGTCCGAACCCGCCTCGTAAAAGCGCTTGTGAATGTCCTCAATCACCTGCGGGCAGGTCAGGCTCAGCATGTCCCCGTTGTTCAACAGATCCTTCTTCGAATCCGCAAAGCGCCCGCCCCGGGCCTGCGCCTCGCTCAGGCCATAGGTACGGATCGTGGTCCCCATCGCCCCATCCAGCACCACAATGCGCTCCGCGAGGGTCTTCTCCAATTCAGCAGTCAGGTCGGGTTGCGACATGCCGCAGCCTAGATCGAATCCAAATCCATAGGCAAGCAACAAATCATCGTATCTAGATATGATGATACATTGTGGACCGCGAGCTTCAGCTCGCCCCGACTCGCCCGGCATTGCATATGAGCCCGCCTCCAGCGCCATCCCCCCATACCCATGCTTCCGGGGTGAGCTCAAGCTCGTGGTCCGTCACGCCGACGCCCTCTCGACCCATCCCTTATTCGCGACAGAAAGATCCGATTTCTCCGTATGATCCCCCATTCCATGACCCGCATCGCCCTGACCACCCTCATCACGCTCGCCAGTGCTTGCGCCCTGCCGGAAGGTTTTGAAATCCGTCCCTTTGCAGCGCCCTTCGACGCCGACTACCCGGCCGCGATCACGGTGGCACCCAACGGCGACGTCTACGTCTCGTCGGATCAAAATGGCTCGCTCGGCCATGCTCCGGACATGGGTCGGATCATCCGCTGCCGCGATACCGATGGCGACGGCCGGGCCGACGAGTTCATCCACTTTGTCCCGAAGGTCAACAGCCCGCGCGGCGGTCACATCGTCGGCGACACCCTCTACCTGATCCACCCGCCCTACCTCAGCAGCTTCCGCGACACCAATGGCGACGGCGTCGCTGACGAACACAAGGTTCTGGTCAGCGGCCTCGGCGGCGGGATCGAACACCCGCGCGGCGCCGACCACACGACCAACGGCGTGCGCATGGGCATCGACGGCTGGCTTTACATCTCGGTCGGCGATTTCGGCACCACACCCGCCCAGGGCAGCGACGGCAAAACCTATCTCCTTCACGGTGGTGGCGTCCTTCGCGTGCGGCCCGACGGCTCGGAAATCGAGCCCTACGCGCTGATGGTCCGCAACATCTGCGACACCGCGATTTCGCCGACCCTCGACCTCTTCAGCCGCGACAACACCAACGATGGCAAGGGCTGGAACGTGCGCTTCCACCACTACACCGCCCTCGGCGACCATGGCTACCCACGGCTCTATCAGCACTTCGCGGATGAGGCGGTCGCACCGCTCGCCGACTACGGTGGCGGATCCGGCACCGGCATGCTCTGGCTCGACGAACCGGGTTTCCCGGGCGACTTCGGCAAGCGCCTCTATTCCTGTGACTGGACCACCGGCAAGATTTACAGCCACCCGCTGCGGACCGCCGGCGCGAGCTTCGAAATCACCCAGGAAGTGTTCCTCGAAGTGCCGCGTGCAATCGACATCGACGTCGACGGCTTCTCACGCCTCTACATCGCCGACTGGCGCAATGGGGCTTACAACTATGCCGGTCCCGGCAAGAAGGTGGGCATGATCCAGCAGCTGGTGCCGAAGCAAGGCACGGCCGCCCGCTATCAGGACGTCAGCCGCAGCACGGAGGCCGGGTTGGTCGAACTGCTCGCCAGCAACTCACAAGTCCAGCGCTTCGCCGCCCAGCGCGAACTCATCTCGCACCCCGCGGCCACCAGCCAAACCAAGGCCATCCACGCGATCGCCAGCGATCGCAAGCAGCCGCTCGAAACCCGGGTCGCGGCGATCTTCGCCTGCAAGCAGATCGCCGGCAAGGCCAGCACGCCACTGCTCATCCCGCTGCTCAAGGACGACGCGGTGCGCGAATTCGCGCTGCGGGCGATGACCGACCGCTTGGGCGAACTCGAGGGGGTTCCGGTCGACGCCTATGTCGCCGCGCTCAAGGACCCCAACCACCGCGTGGTGCTGCAAGCCCTCATCGGCCTCCAGCGACTGCAGGCAAAATCCGCGGCGGCGGCGGTCATTGCCGCAGCTCCTGGATGGAATGAGCCGGGCACCTCGCCCCGCCTGCAACTCACCGCCGCCACCGTGCTGCGCGACCTCGCCCAGCTGCCCGCCCTGCTCGACGGTGCACAAAACCCCTCCACGCGCACGCTCTGCCTGCGGGCCCTCGGCCAGTGGCATCAACCGGAAGTCATCGATGCCCTCATCCGCATCGCCAAGGAAACCCGGGATGCCGACCTGCAACTCGCATCCCTGCTCACCCTCGCCCGCCTGCATTTCAAGGAAGCTCCCTGGGACGGCAAGGCGTGGTGGGGCACGCGCCCGGACGACCGCGGACCCTACTACGCACCGGTGGAATGGGAGGAGTCGGCGAAGATCCGCGCTGCCTTGGAACACGGCTTCACCGCCATTTCCAAAGACCGCCATCGCGACTACCTCGCCGGCCTTGCCGCCAACCGGATCGCGGTCACCAGCCTCCAACTTCCCGGCCTCGATCCCGTGATGGCCGCCCTTGGCAACAAGAACCCAAGTGCCGAGGAAATCAACATCCTCACCGATGCCGCCAGGGACCCGAAGCAGGCTTTCGCGCGCCGGCTCGAATGCTATCAGGCGATCTCGCGCCACAACCCGCGCAAGAACAGCCCGCAGCGCATCGAGATCCTCGCCGTCTGGTCGCAGGAATCCGGACTGCCCGCGGAGGTCGCCCAGCACATCGATGACTTCGTCAACGACAGCGCCCGGGCCGAGGAACTCAAAACCCTGCGCCAACTCGCCGCCCAGGGCAGCGATGCCGTGAGCACGCTCGCGTGGAAAGCCATCCTCACCGTGACCATCAGCCCGCTCGCGAAGGAGCCGCGCAAGCAGGAAGCACGCAAACTCGCCTTGGACCACCCGCGCGAAGTGGGATTCTTCAACGCCCTCGCCGCCCTCAAACTGCCCGGCTACGAGGCGCAAATCGAATCCGGCCTCACCTGGGACAATGCGGAACTCATCGCCGCCGCCAAACGCGCCAAGGAAGCGACCGGCAGCCAGAACCACAGCGGCAAAAAAGTCGCCGAGCTGTCGGCGCAGGAAGTGACGCAGGCGCTCATGCAATCCGCCGGCCAGGGCGACCTCGCCGAAGGCAAACGCCTGTTCACCACGCAAGGCTGCATCGCCTGCCACGCCGTCGATCCCGCTGCCGCGCAGAAAGGCCCGGACCTCTGGTCCGCCGGATCGAAATTCACCCGCGACTACCTCAGCGAATCGATCCTCGACCCCAATGCCATCGTCGCCCAGGGCTTCCAAT
>CBFGOB010000224.1:0-4904 GCA_965650215.1 uncultured bacterium
ACGATGGCCTGAGCGGCCGGGATGATGGCGCTTTCTATCCGCTTGCGTTTCGCCTTCCGCTTGAGGATGGTTCCGACGCTGTGAGCACGGAGGATCGCAAGCCGATTTGGCTCTATCCCAACCTGTTGAGCCTCGATGCTCCTCTGGTGGCCTTGGCTTGGCTGCATATCTTCGCCGACACCTGGCGGCTCGGTTACCACCCGTGGCAGGCTTATGTGTGTCTCGGTCTGGCGGTGTGGGCCATCTATGCGGCCGACCGCATCCTCGATGTTTCGCTTCAGGGAGCGGACAAGAGCGGCCTGGGTCCGCGGCACCTTTTCCACCATCGTTTCCGCAAGTGGATGCTGCCGGGAGTGGTGCTGAGCGTGGCGATTGCCCTCAGCATCGTGCTGACCGGCATGCCGCGTTCGATTTTCATGTATCTGGCGATGGGTGGGGTGCTGGTTGCCGGGTATTTCGGCCTGTCGATGCTCGCGAGCCAGGACCACAAGGAGGTGGCTTTGAGCAAGAACATCATTGCCGGGTTGACCTTCGCCTTCGGCACCGCAATGACCGCGCATCTGTACCGGGCCCAGTACGGGATGGGTGAGCTGGTCTTCTCGCGTGAATTCATCTGCTTTGCCATCCTCTGCGTGCTCAACATCGCGGCGATCGATTTTTGGGAACATGCCGCGCAGTCCGACGACATCGAGGTGAAAGCTTCCGACGAGTTGGCGCTGACCATGCCGTTGGTCCTGCTGGCCTTTGCGGCGCTGGTGTTTGCGGTCCAGGAAACCGCCACCCGTCCTTTCCATTATGCGATCCTTACCGCTGCGGCCCTGATGTATGTGTTGAACCGCAAGCGCGCCGAGCTTTCCATGGATGCCCTGAGGGCCCTGGCCGATGCCGCGCTGATCGCACCGCTGTTGGTCTATGTGGCCGCTTCCGCCAAGTGAACCGATTGCCATCTGTCATGCGTTTGATTTTCATCGCCACCGGAGACATCGCCCTGCCGGCGTTTCGCAGCCTGCTGGAAGCCGGCCCGAAGCCCTTGGCCCTGGTGACCCAACCCGACAAGCCGGTAGGCCGCAAGCAGGTGATGTCGCCGCCGGCGGTCAAGCGCCTGGCTGAGGCTGCGGGGATCCCGGTCCTGCAGCCGGAAAGGATCGGCGATGCGGCGCAGCAGCTTGCCGCGATGGATCCCGAGGTGATCGCGGTGATGGCCTACGGCCAGATTCTGCGTGAGGACGTGCTTGGTCTGGCCCGCAAGGCGATCATCAACCTCCATGCGTCCCTGCTGCCGAAATACCGCGGCGCAGCCTGCATCCAGGCGGCGATCGATGCCGGTGACGCGGAGAGCGGGATCACGGTGCAGCACGTGGTCCGTAAACTCGATGCCGGGGATTTGATCCTCACCAAGCGTCTGGCCTTGGCTGCGGATGAGACCGGGGGGAGCCTGCACGACCGTTTGGCGGATCTTGCGGTGCCGGCCCTCCATGAGGCTTTGGAGCTGCTGGCCAGCGGGATCGCGCCGCGTGTGCCGCAGGACGAGGCGGCGTCGAGTTACATCGGCAAATTGGGGCGCGACGACGGGCGGCTGGATTGGTCGCTGTCGGCCCTTCAACTGGAGCGTCGGATCCGTGCCTATGACCCCTGGCCGGGAACCTACACGGTCGTGCAGGAATGCGGGCGGGAATGCCGGATCAAGGTCTTTCCTCCGACGCGGGTAATTGTTGGTGGCTTGCTTCCGGGTGAGGTGAAGTGTGAAGGCGGGCGACTGATCGTCGGAACGGGTGAGGGTGATCTAGAGTTGTTGCAACTCCAGCCCGATGGCGGCCGCCGGATGACGGCGGAGGAATATCTCCGAGCGAAATCGCCGGAACGGATGGTCTGAGCCCGTTAGGATCATTTTGACAAAATGACCGCAAGGGGAGGCTTTGAGCCGCTCTGGGAGGCGGTCGTTTGATCCAAACGACCCTACCAGGATTCCGGGCCGTGGCTGGACAAGCTCAAGCCGCTTCCTCGCGCTTGTTGCTCTTTTTGAGCTTCTTGATCACCGGGGGCTTGTCGCCGGTGACGACCTGGCGGTTGATGGTGACCGATTCGACGTCATCGCGCGACGGGATGTCGAACATCACTTCGAGCATGATGCGTTCGAAGATCGAGCGCAGGGCGCGGGCACCGGTGCCGCGCTTCACCGCTTCTTCGGCGAAGGCATGCAGGGCGTCGCGGGTGACGCGGAGTTTCACCCCGTTCATCGCGAGCTGTTTGGCGTATTGCTTGACCAGCGCGTTTTTCGGTTCGGTGAGGATCGAGATCAGTTCCTCCTCGGTGAGTTTGCGCAGCGAGGAGATCACCGGCAGGCGGCCGATGAATTCCGGGATGAGGCCGAAGTGGAGCAGGTCCTCGGGTTGGGCCTGTTCGAGGATGTTGACCGCCGGATCGTCGATCGGCTGGGATTCCCGGCCGGCGTGGAAGCCGAGGGTGTTGCTGCCGAGGCGGCGGCGGACGATGTCCTCGAGACCGACAAAGGCACCACCGACGACAAACAGGATTTTCTCGGTGTTGACCTGGATGTATTCCTGCTGCGGGTGTTTGCGTCCGCCCTGGGGCGGGACGTTGCAGATCGTGCCTTCGAGGATTTTGAGAAGCGCCTGCTGCACGCCTTCGCCGGAAACATCGCGGGTGATCGAGACGTTTTCGGTCTTGCGGCCGATCTTGTCGATTTCATCGACATAGATGATT
This sequence comes from uncultured bacterium, assembly GCA_965650215.1. Taxonomy (GTDB): domain Bacteria; phylum Verrucomicrobiota; class Verrucomicrobiia; order Verrucomicrobiales; family Akkermansiaceae; genus Luteolibacter. The sequence goes on from CBFGOB010000224.1 coordinate 2,725, forward strand.
CCGCGTTCCGCGCGGGCGACGTCGAATTCGGCCGCCTGGAGCAGGCGCAGGATGATGTTTTCGACGTCTTCGCCGACATAGCCTGCCTCGGTGAGGGTGGTGGCGTCGACAATGCAGAAGGGGACGTCGAGGATGCGGGCGAGGGTGCGGGCCAGCAAAGTCTTGCCGGATCCCGTGGGCCCGAGGAGCAGGATGTTCGACTTTTCGATTTCGACATCCTTGAATTCGTCGCCGAGCTTCGACTGGTCCTGGCGCAGGCGCTGGTAGTGGTTGTAGACCGCGACCGAGAGGACCTTTTTGGCGTTTTCCTGGCCGACCACGAACTCATTGAGTTTCCGCAGCATCGCCAGCGGGGGGGGGATTTTGAACCCCGGTTGCTCTGCGGTCGTCTGCGCCTTGGCGGGATGGGTGCCGAGTTCCTTTTCAAGAATGCCCGAGCAGACGTCGACGCATTCGTTGCAGATGTAGACGCCGGGGCCGGCGATCAGCTTTTTGACTTCCGAGTGGCTCTTGCCGCAGAACGAGCACATCGTGAGGTTGGAAGCGCGGGCCATGGGATGTGGGGTAAAGTTGTAAGGTGAAGGCAGAACGCTGAAATGGGGAGCAGGAAGCTGAAAACCGGAGTGTTGTGGCGGATGTTGGGGAACCGCGTGATCACCGATGTTTCATTTCCACTTTCTGCTTTCCGTTTTCAGCTTAATTTCCGGGGCTTACTTTTTCTCCTCGAGCTTTTCCTGGACGGCGTCGGGAAGCTGCTTGCGGCTTTCGAGGACCTTGTCGACGAGGCCGTAGGCAACGGATTCCTCGGCGGTCATGTAGTTGTCGCGGTCGGAATCGTGTTCGACCTGCTCGACGGTCTTGCCGGTGTGTTTGGCGAGGATGCCGTTCAGGCGCTTCTTGAGGTTGAACATGAAGCCGATCGTGCGCTCGACGTCGGAGGCCGTGCCTTGGGCGCCGCCGGAGACCTGGTGGATCATGACATGGGAGTTGGGCAGGCAGTAGCGTTTGCCCTTGGTGCCGGCGGTGAGCAGGACCGAGCCCATCGAGGCCGCGATGCCGATGCAGTAGGTGTTCACGTCGCAGGTGAGGAACTGCATGGTGTCATACATCGCGAGTCCCGCGGTGACCGAGCCGCCGGGGGAGTTGATGTAGATGTGGATGTCCTTCTTCGGATCCTGCATCTGGAGGAACAGCAGCTGGGCGATCACCGAGTTGGCCACGAAGTCGTCGATCGGCGTGCCGATGAAGATGATGCGGTCCTTGAGCAGTCGGGAGTAGATGTCGAAGGAGCGCTCGCCGCGGCCGTCTTGTTCGATGACGACCGGGACGTAGTAGCTGTTGCGGGGAGTCGTGGTGCTCATGTCGAGGGTGGGCATGTCAGGGGTCAGGCGAGTTTGGCTTCATCCGACTCCTCCACTTTTGCCTCTTTCACCAGGAAGTCAATGGCCTTGCCGATGAGGATCGAGTTGCGGATCGAGGGCAGGCGGCCGGAGCTTTGCATGTCCTTGATGAATTTCTTGGGGGCGATGTTGCGCTGCTGGGCCTGGTAGGCGAGGTGGCTGACCAGTTCCGAGTCGTTGACCTGGAGTTGTTCCGCGATCGCGATTTCCTGCAGGATGAAGTTGGTGCGCAGGTTGCTGACCGCCTGGTTGCCGGCGCTGGCGAAGAGTTCCGCCTGTTGGGCGGCGATGTCTTCCTCGCTCATGCCCGCCTGGAGGCCGCGTTGGACCATGGCGTCCGCCTGGCCCTGGGTTTCGTGGTTCACGAGGTCTTCCGGCAGTTCGAAGTCCACCTTGGCGACCAGCTGGGAGACGATCTGGTTGACCTTCATGTCGTTGATCCGGCGCTGGCGCTCCTGCTGCATGTTGTCGCGGATGATGCCTTTGATTTCCTCCATCGTCTTGCCGGGGGCGAGGCGCGCGGCGAGTTCGTCGTTGAGTTCGGGCAGGACGGCCTCCTTGAGTTCCTTGAGCGTCGTGTGGAACACGATTTCCTTGCCGGCGATGTCCGAGAGCGGGAAGTCCTCGGGAAGGGTGAGCTGGATGTCCTTGGCATCACCGACCTTCATGCCGTTCAGCTGGTCGGCGAAACCGGGGAGGAAGGATTTTTCGTCGAGTTTCACCCAGAAGCCCTCGCTGCCGCCGATGTAGCCGGCGGGTTTGCCGAGGAATTCCTCGGTC
>CBFGOB010000225.1:0-4900 GCA_965650215.1 uncultured bacterium
GAAGGCGATCGCCTCTTCCACCGTGGTGTCTGCGAAATCAATCCGTGGGATGACGATGCGGCGGAGTTTTTCGGTGATGTAGGCGACCCCGGTGTCCTGAGCGTCCCTGCGGCCTTGGCCGGTGGTCAAATCGGGGGCTTCCATCGGCACTTGCAGTTCCCAGGCCTCATCAACCTGCATCAGCAGCTCGGCGCGGGTGTGGTCATAGGCGGCGCGATAGTAATCGGACTTGATCGCAGCCACGCGCTCCATGCCGCGGCGGGCGGTCACGTTGTGAGGGTCGATGCGGAGGATGTTTTCGTATTCCTTCTTCGCCGCGTCGTATTTCCCCAGATCGTATTGCCCTTCGGCAACTTCAAGCAGGCGGTTGACCTCCTCGACATTCTGGGTGTGATCGTAAGTCAGGGCCGGGTTGGTGTAGGCGGCATCTTCGAGTTTCGCGAGCTCGGCCTGGGCTTGCTTGTGTTCGGGCGTGATTTCCAGAACCGCCTCGAGAAGCGTGCGGGCTTCCTGAGTGCGGCCTTGGTCGCGATAGACCATGGCCAAGGCAAGGTTGGCATCTCCGAGGTGGGCCTCATAACTCTGGCGGCGATCGGCAAACATCGGCGCGTTCGGCACCTTCTGCATCGCCTGCTTGTACTTGTCGGAGGCTTGCTGGAAGTCCCCTTTCGCATAGGCCTCGCGGCCTTCGGCGAGCAGTCGGTCCGCATCCGCAACCGCCGCTTGACGTCGAAGCATTTCACGTTGCGCGAGTGAGCTGTAGTCGCCGCCCGATTGGGCGAACGAAATACCTGAAATCACGGGCATCGCTAACGCGACAGCCATGACAAGGGCATGGGTTTGGAAGGGGTTTGGCTTTTTTTCCATGGTGGGCTGGCGATTTCTGACGATCTTTTAAGGATTTGGAAAGCGATTTTTAAAGATTTGGGGATCAAAACTTGGGCATTCCACCCTTGGGGATGGTGACCTCCTTGCGCGCTCCCCCTTCGGCGGGGTATTCAACCACGATCGAATTCGGAGTGACCGATTTGAGGAGGTATTGCGGGTCTTTGCCGCCGCTCGGCAAGGAAAAGCGGGTGTTTTCCTCGATGGTGAACTCCTTGCCTTCGAGGCCGAGGGCTTCCAGGGAAAGCACGGCAGACCGGTCGTGCCACGTGTAGCGGGCCACCTGTCCTCTGCCCAGTGGAGCCGGGATTTCGTAGACGGTGCCAAGCTTGTTGGGCTTTTGATCCTCGACCCGGACAAACACCACCTCGGTGTCGACGTTGGTTGCGGCATTGTGTTCCATGCGGGTCACGTGCCCGAGGAGCTTGAAGCGCTCTTTCATCGGCTCGTTGGGGAAGAACAAGGTGCCGGGGGCGATCATTTCAGCCGCGGAGGCCTTGTTCTGGCGGCGAAGGCTGTCGTCGTAGGTGATCGGGAAATGCATCTCCGGCTTGTTCGGGTCGGGCTGGCTGCCGTAGCCGGGGCGCAGAAGCCATGCGACGCTCTCATCCTTGATGTAGCGCAGCTTGGAAATCAGGATCGGGTGGGATTCACCATCCCGGGGGTCGGTCTGAGCCAGATATTCCTCGAGGTTGCTGAAGCCATCGGCATCGGGGTCGCGGGCCGGCGAGTCGGCAAAGCCCGGGTCAATCCGGTGGTCCAGCCAGAACTGGTTCGGAATCCCCGGATGAACCGGAGGACCATTCAAGAGATCGATGGCCTTGTTCGGCTCGGAACGATTCACAAACAAGGGGATGCCGGTGAACAGGTCCACCGGACGGTTGTCATCCACTCCTTGGGTCCAGCTGTGATCGAGCTGCATGGATTGGATGGCCTTGGGAATCTGCTCGGCGTCGACGACCGCGGAATTCTGTTGGCTGCTGCCGCCAAGGGTGGCGCTGAAATCCTCTTCCACGGCCCGGATTTGACTCCAGCCGACATAAAGGGCGCCGAGTCCGATCACGGCGCCGCCGCCGATCAGGACTTTTTCATAATTCGCAGAAAACCAGGACATGGTGGGCAAACGGGCTTGGGTTGGGCTCAGGGAAGTTCTTTGGCGGGGAAGAATTGGACCAGATCCAATCTCAGGAAAACGATCAGCTCTTCATTTCCCAATACCTGAGAAAGGATGCGGCCGGTGTCGGCGGGGGCGGCAGGTGCCGCTGCGGTGGCAGCTTGGCCCGGGGCGGCCGGAGTTTCGGCAGCAAACAGGCTCGCGATGTCGGCCTCCTTGGAACCCGGATTGGCACCCGAGCTCGACGGAAGCGGGCCCGCGCGATCGAAGATGGCGTCGGTGCTGCGCGGTGGATCCTGCTTGGCATTCTTGATCTTGATCGAGCGGACCACCACGTAGCGCTTGCCGTCGTCGGCGATCGACGAAATGAATTGGCGCACCGCCTTTTCCGTTCCTTGGAAGGTGATTTCGATCGGCAGGAAGCGTGACACGTCCTCCTTGGCCGCCTCGTGTTTCTTGCCCGATTCCTCGGCCAGCTCCGGCCGATGGATTCCGATCAGCTTGCTCGGCCCTGCGGCGGCGAGGTCGAGCATCAGCTGCTTCACATGGCCGAGCTGATAGGACAGGATGCCCGCAGCGTCCCCTCGCGAGACTTTGTTGCGGTAGGCCTCGAAGCCGCAATAATAGCCTTCGGGGAAACTCGTCTTTTGGCCAAAGGCCTTGCGCGTTTCGTCGGCGGCCGACCTCATTTGGTCGGAGAGGTCTTGCGGAGAAACCGGGGGAAGCGACGGGGCGCGGTGGGCCGCAAAGGCGTCCTGCAGCTCCTGGGCGGATTTCCGGTATTCATCCAGGGCCAGCTTCTTGCTGTCGAAGTTTTCCTTCGTCGGGTAAAGTGCCAGCTTTTCGAAATTCGACGCGTCGTCGGCCGCGCTCTGATAGGCCGCCTTCGCCTGCTCGTAGCGGGCGCTGCCATTCATGCCAAACCAGAGGCTGACCGCCACCAGCAGCAGGGTGCCGGCCGTCAGGCCAATCAGAAATTTGCGATCTTTGATCCAGGTCATAAATTCGTTCCAGGTAGGTGCTGCCAGATCACTTGAACGCGACTTTGCGCGCCAAAGGCAGTGTGATTTCAAACGGTTGGGCCAGATCCTCGCGGGTCAGGGGCTCGGAGGCCACCGACATGATCTTGCTGATGTGCTGGTCGTCCGCGAGGTTGATCGAGATTTTTTTCTTGGGATTGGCGGGGTCTTCCGCCTCGACCACAAACTCGAACGCCACCGAGTTTTCCTGCAATTGCTTGAGCAAGTCCGACACCAGATTCTGGCTGCGCGGGTTCTCACGCCAATAGCCGCGGATCCGCACGGCATCGATCATCGGCTCCGCTCCGGCCGCCGCTTTTTTGTTCTTGCCCTTCGGCTTGGCTCCGCCCGCAGGTGGGGCGATGTCCTTGAGCTTGGCCAGCGAGGACAGGCCGTATTCGAGCTGCTCGAAGTCCGGAGCGACCACCGCTTGCCCGTTGGCGCCGGCCTTCGGGTCGGGGCTGCCAGCGACCAGCCTGCCGGGATCGAATCCCGTGATCGGATCCATGTCGGTCAGCCACACCGCGTCGCTGGCAAAGGCACCGCGCAATTCGGCAAGCACCTCGTGCCAGAACACCTGATCCGCCTGGATGCCGATGTAAGCGCTCGCAATCTGCTGCACTTGCTTCTCCTTTTGCAGGAGTTTGCTGATGCCGGCGAAATGAGGCGCAAGGTTTTCCCGGCGCTCTTGCATGGTTTGCGCCATGTTCTCGGCTTCGGTGGCGGCCATGTTCTGGCAGGCCGCCCAAGCCGCCATGCCGCCCACGAGCAGGGCCGCAGCCGCAACCAGCATCGGCTTCCTGCGCTCGTCGGCGCGCGCCTGCTCGACGATGCTCGGCACGAGGTCGATGTGGATGTCGGACTGACCGATGCCGCGCAGCGCGAGGCCGACCAGTTCGCCCATGGTATGGCCATCCTTCTGGATCCTCTGCGGATCAATGTCCTTGGCCAGCATCAGGTTGCGGACCGGATTGAAGAACTCGATCGGCAGGTTGAGCTTTTCGTGGAAGAACTCGAGGGTGTAGGGGAGATTGGCGCCTCCGCCGGCCAACAGCACTTTGCGTGGCGCGCTGCCGCCATGTTGGCTGCGGTAGTAGTTGGTGGTCCGCGCGATTTCCGCCGGCAGGCGGCTGAGCGAGTTGCGGATGACCATGGCAAGGGCGGCCACGGATTCATCCAATTGCTCGGTATGACCGCCGCCCAGGGCAACGAGGCCGTTGACCACCTTCTGCCGTTCGGCCTCGAGGAAGGAAACGTTGTATTCCTTGGCGATTGCCGAAGTGATCGCAACCCCGCCGATCGGAATGCTGCGGGTGAAGAAGCGCTTGCCCTCGATGTAGATCAAGTTGCTGGTCTTCGCCCCGATATCGATGATGAGCACCGGCTCCTCCGACACCGGATAGCTGGCGCGGTAGGCGTTGTAGACGGCCATCGGCGCGACATCGACCTCGCAGGTGCCGATTCCGCCGTCATTGACGGCGGAGTTGATTTCGTCGAGCGCGTCGCTCTTGATGGCCACAATGACCGCTTCCTTGTCGGCCGCGCCCTCGATGAGTTCGTAATCCCAGATCACCTCCTCCAAGGGGAAGGGCACGTGCTGTTGGGCCTCGAAGGTGACCAACTGCTCGATGTCATCCTGCTGGATGGGCGGAAGTTTCACAAAGCGGATGAATACCGCCTGGCCCGAAATCGCGTAGCGCGCCCTGGCCTTGGCGAGGCCCATCCGCTGGGTCAGGTCCGAAATCGCGAGCCGCGTCTGGGCGATGCGCGCGGTATCCATCGCCGGATCCGCCGCAATCGTTTCGGAGTCATAGGCCTTGAGCACCAGGCCTCCGGATTTGTCGGCTTCGAACACCGCCATGCTGATGCGCTGGGAGCCGAT
>CBFGOB010000226.1:0-4895 GCA_965650215.1 uncultured bacterium
CGGCGCGACCAGTCGTTCTGCATCGCCTCGTAGGCTGCGACTTGTTTTTGGAGAGCGGTCAGTGGTGAGGAAGAGGGGGTGAGTGGGAGGCGGGGGGAGAGGGGGGCGGGGGGGAATGTGAACCCAGTGGGGAGCTGCGTTCACATCGGGGGCTGGGGACAAGGTAGGAAAATCCGGGGAATCTTCAAACTTGCTACGGTTCGATTAACCAATAGGGCTATTTACACGATGCCGTATGGATTCGTGAAGGCCCGCCGGATGGGGGCTGCAGCGGATTTTGGAGCTCCGATTGGGGGCTTTGCGACATGCGGGGCGGGTGACCAACCCGTGAGCTTTTCCCGTCGATGAGGGGCTGATTCGAGCTCCAAGCGGCCATTCCATGGCTTGTGTCGCAGCATAGGATGCGGGCCGAATCCTGGCTGGGACGCGTTGGTCTGGGGTCGGAGAGACAAAAGGTCCCTGGCTGAGCGATTGCGTTTCGTTTGCGCTCGCTGGACGCTGACCTTTTGGAAAAAGGTCCCTACCTGAAGATGCGTGGGGGTAGAGACTCGTGATTGACGCATCTGTACGGATGGTGGCGCGAATCTGGAGGCGCTAGGCCTCGCGGCCGCAGCACTGCTTGAATTTTTTTCCCGAGCCGCAGGGGCAAGGGGCGTTGCGGCCGGTGTTCTCGATCGAGAAGCTGGGCTTGCGCTTGGGCAGGTTGAGCTTGAGCTTGCCGCCGCCACCCTGGCTTGCGTCGGCATTTCCGTCGCTGGTGCCTGCCAATTCGCCACCATGGAGCTGTTTCGGAGCGCTGTGCAGCTGCCGCAGGAAGGCTTCGAGGTTCGACGCGGAGCGGAACAGGTTCTGGAGGGCTTCCTGCTTGATGGCGTCCATCAGCAGCACAAACAGGCTGTAGGCCTCGTTCTTGTATTCGACGAGCGGATCCTTCTGTCCTTGGGCGCGCAGGCTGACGCCCTCGCGCAGGGCGTCCATGTTGTAGAGGTGTTCCTGCCATTGCTTGTCGATGGCGACGAGCACCATGCGGCGTTCCTCCTGGTCGAGCACCTCGGCCGGGAGGTTCTTGGTGCGGAGTTGATAGGCATCCTTGACCTTCTGGATGAGCGTGGCGGCCAGTTGCTCCGGGTCCTTGGTTTCGAGGATTTCCTCGCCCGCGATGTGGATCGGCAGGGTGGTGTTGATCCAGTGGATGAGGTCCTGATAGTCCGGGACATCCGTGTCCTGGTCGTTGAGGAATTCCCTGACCTTGGTGGAGACCGCTTCGTCGATGATTTCGTGGACGAGCAGGGTCGGCTCCTCGGTGGTGAGCACTTCGTTGCGGTAGCCGTAAACGACCTCCCGCTGCATGTTCATCACATCGTCGAAATCGAGCACGCGCTTGCGCCAGGTGTAGTTCCGCTGTTCGACGCGCTTTTGCGCGGTTTCGACCGACTTGTTGAGCCACGAATGCTCGAGGGCTTCGCCCTCCTTCATGCCGAAGCGCTCCATCATCGAGGTCATCCGGTCGGCGGCGGCGAAGTTGCGCATCAGGTCGTCCTCGAACGAGATGAAGAACTGCGAGCGGCCCGGGTCGCCCTGGCGGGCGCAGCGGCCGCGCAGCTGGCGGTCGGTGCGGCGGGATTCGTGGCGTTCGGTGCCGATGACGAAAAGCCCTCCGAGCTCCGGAACGCCGGGGGCGAGCTTGATGTCGGTGCCGCGACCGGCCATGTTGGTCGAGACGGTCACCGCGCCGAGCTGGCCGGCGCGCGAGACGATTTCAGCTTCCTGTTCGTGGAATTTCGCGTTGAGCACGGTGTGCTCGATCTTCGCGCGCTTGAGCATGCGAGAGAGCGTTTCCGAGGCCTCCACCGAGGCGGTGCCGACGAGGCAGGGCTGTCCCTTGGCGTTGGCCTCCTGAATCTTGGCAATCACCGCGTTGAACTTCTCGCGGCGGGTCTTGTAAACCTGGTCGTTCTCGTCGACGCGCTGGTTCGGCCGGTTGGTCGGGATCGGCAGGACGTCGAGCTTGTAGATGTCATGGAACTCCGCCGCTTCGGTTTCCGCGGTGCCGGTCATGCCGGCGAGTTTCAGATAGAGGCGGAAGTAGTTCTGGATGGTGATGGTGGCGAAGGTCTGGGTTTCCTTCTCGATGGCCACGCCTTCCTTCGCCTCGACCGCCTGGTGGAGTCCATCCGACCAGCGGCGGCCGGGCATTTCGCGGCCGGTGTTGTCGTCGACGATGACCACCTTGCCGTCCTTGACGACATACTGGACGTCGCGTTCGAAGACGCAGTAGGCCTTGAGCAGCTGGCTGATGTTGTGGATCTTCTCGGCCTGGACGCTGAGGCGGTTCTGTTGTTTTTCCTTTTCCGCCACCCGCTGCTCCGGCGAGAGTTCGGGATTGGCGTCGATTTCCGCGAACAGTTCGCCGAGGTCGGGAAGCACGAAGGCTTCCGGGTCACCGGGCGAGAGGAATTCGCGGCCCATCTCCATGAGGTCGGCGTCGTGGCCTTTCTCGTCGATGACGAAATACAGTTCTTCCTTGAGATCGAAGAGTTCCTTTTTCTGCGCGTCCTGGTGCAGGGACAGTTCGGCCTTCTCGATCAGCTTGCGGGCTTCCGGTTCCTCCATCAGGCGCAGGAACTGGCGGTTGCGCGGCTGGCCGAGCTTGAGCTTGAACAGCGAGCGGCCGGCGCTGTCGGTGTCGCCTTCCTCGAGCTGGCGCTTGGCCAGTGCGGCGACCTCGTTGCAGAGCGAGGTCTGGCGCTTCACCAACTGTTCGACCAGCGGCTTGAAGACGTCGTATTGGTGGGTCGAGTGGGCCGATGGGCCGGAAATGATCAACGGTGTCCGGGCTTCATCGATGAGGATCGAGTCAACCTCGTCGATCACCGCGAAGTAGTGGCCGCGCTGGACCTGGTCTTCCTTGCTGGCGGCCATGCCGTTGTCGCGGAGGTAGTCGAAGCCGAATTCGGCGTTGGTGCCGTAGGTGATGTCGCAGGCGTATTCCTCGCGGCGCTCCCAGGGCGGCATCTGGTTCTGGATGCAGCCGACGCTGAGCCCGAGGAACTTGTAGAGCGAACCCATCCAGTCGGCGTCGCGGCGGGCGAGGTAGTCGTTGACGGTGATGATGTGCACGCCGAGGCCGGTGAGGGCGTTCAGGTAGACCGGCAGGGTCGCGACCAGCGTTTTGCCTTCGCCGGTCTGCATTTCGGCGATCATGCCGCGGTGCAGGGCGGTGCCGCCGACGAGCTGGACGTCGAAGTGGACCATCTCCCACGGGATCGGGTGCTCGTTGACGGTGATGGTGGTGCCGCACATCCGGCGCGCCGCGTTTTTGACCACGGCGTAGGCTTCCGGGAGGATGCGCTCGAGGTGCTTGGCGCGGAGTTTCGGGAAATTCTCCTCCGCGGCGTGGAAGGCGGCCTTGGCCGCTTCGATCGATGCCGGGCTGGCCGTGACTTCGGCCGGCAGTTGCGGGAATTCGTCGCGCAGCCGGTCGAGGCGTTGCTGCAGGGATTTCGCGACTTCGGCGAGTTCTTCACCGTTCATGCGCTCGATTGCCGGTTTTGCCGGGGCCTTGAGCTCGTGGTAGCGGGCGAAAAAGTCCTGCCACTCGCGGGTCATTTCGCGGAGTTTCTCCTCGGGCTCCCGCTGGAGCGCCTCTTCGATTTCATTGATGCGGGAGACGATGGGCCGGATGCGGCGCAGTTCGCGCTGGTTCTTGCTGCCGACGATTTTCTGGAGGATCCACTTGATCATGAGAGGTGAGGGTAGGGCGGAGTCGCCGGGAGGCTGGTGGCCATACACCGGCGGCACTGCCTGTGCAAGCGTGAGGGATTGCGGTTTGCCGCGGGTCTTGCGGGGCTCAGATGCGCATCGCGTTGAAGCCGCCGTCGACGATCATTTCGATGCCGGTGATGAATGAGCCGGCTTTCGAAGAGGCCAGCAGCAGGGTGGCGCCGATCAGTTCCTCCGAATTGCCGAAGCGTGATGCGGGGGTATTGCGCAGGATGTCGAGAACCCGGGACTCGTCGAGGATCTTGCGGTTTTGTTCGGCGGGGAAGAAGCCGGGGACCAGCGTGTTCACGCGGATGTCCTTGTCGCCCCACTCGCGGGCGAGGTTGCGCGTGAGGTTGTGGACCGCAGCCTTCGTCAGCGAATAGGTGAAAACGCGGGAGAGGGGGTTGAGGCCCGAGATGGAGCCGATGTTGATGATCGAGGCGGCGCGGGATTCGTTGAGGAAATAGGAGCCGAACACCTGGCAGGCGCGGAAGACGGCGCTGAGGTTGGTGTCGATGATCCGCTGGTATTCCTCTTCGCCGACCTCGAGGAAAGGGGTGGGGGAGTTGGTGCCGGCACCGTTGATCAGGATATCGACCTGCCCCGAGCGTTTCAGGGTTTCGTCGAGAAGGTGCTGCAGGGATTCGCGCGAGGTGACGTCCACGGGAATGAAATAGCCTTTGCCACCGAAGGCTTCGATTTCTGCGAGGCGCTTCTCCGCTTTTTCGGGGATCCGGCCGCCGAGGACGACTTCCGCGCCGGCGCGGGCCAACCCGACGGCCATCGTGCCGCAGAGTTCGCCGGTTCCACCGATGATCGCCGCGGTTTTGCCGGACAGATCGAAAAGCTCTTTGAGGAAGGAGTTCGTTTGCATTGCCGGATTCTTGAGGGGATTTCATGGGCTGCCAAGTGTCGATTTGAGGGAATCGGCGGTCTCGGGAAGCCCGCAATTCCGGGAAGGATCCGGAAGTCCGGCTCAAGAATTTCCATTGCATTTCAAGAAACCCGGTGATGACAATCGGTTCGCGTGAACCGTATGTCTTTTGATTTTCATGTTTTCCGGATGCTGTGGCTGGTGGGGTGATTGTGGATGAGTTTGCCGGGACTGGGGGGCGCGGCGGCGGGGCCCA
>CBFGOB010000227.1:0-4889 GCA_965650215.1 uncultured bacterium
GTCATACATGCGGTACCAGAAGAAGAGCCAGAGCAGGCCGACGAGGCCGGTGATGATGAAGGCCCATTCCCAGCCCCAGGCATCGGCGATGAAGGGGACGCTGAGCGGGGCGAGGATGGCGCCGACGTTGGCGCCGGAGTTGTAGAGGCCGGTGGCGAAGGCGCGTTCCTTTTTCGGGAACCATTCGGCCATGGTTTTGTTGGCGGCGGGGAAGTTGCCGGCTTCCGTGATCCCGAGGGCGGCGCGCCAGAAGCCGAAGCTCCAGGTGTGGTGGCCGAAGGCGTGGCCCATGGCGGCGAGGCTCCAGCCGATGAGCGAGTAGGCGTAGCCTTGTTTGGTGCCGACCTGGTCGATCACCCGTCCGGCGAGCAGCATGCCCAGGGCATAGGCGAACTGGAAGCACATCACGACCCGCGAGTAGTTGAGTTCCTGTGAGGCCTTGTCGGTGCCGAAGACGCCGTCATCCGAGAGTGTTTGCTTGAGCAGGCCGAGGACCTGGCGGTCGAGGTAGTTGATCGTGGTGGCGGCGAAGACCAAACCGCAGATCGTCCAGCGGTAGCGGCCGATGGCTTCGTTGACGGACGTGAATGACATGGTTGGGAGCTGGGGTGATGGGGTTTGTCTCAGCCTGATCCGGATGAGCGGATGGAAAATGCGGGATGGGTACGAGGTCTGGCAAGGCTCAAACGTCCCTGCGAGGCGCGACGTTTCAAAAAAAGCCAAACTTCAGCTTTGCATTGCGCGCAGGGCGCCGCGGATGAGGGATTCGACGGCGGCGCCGGGTTCGGCGTCGAGGATCTTGCGGACCGCCTTGCGGGCGTCGACCTGCTTGTAGCCGAGGGCGATGAGTGCGAGTTCGGCATCGGCGGCGGGGGCGCTCACCGAACCGCTGGCGGCGTCCTGCCAGGTGTCGGCGACGCCGACCTTGTCCTTGAGTTCGAGGATGATGCGTTCCGCGGTTTTTTTGCCGAGGCCCTTGATGCGGGAGAGTTCCGCGGCGTTGCCGCCGACGACGCAGCTTTTGAAGCGGGCGACCGGCATGCCGCTGAGCACGGCCATGGCGATCGCCGGGCCGATGCCGCTGACGCGGTCGATGAGCATCAGGAAGACATCGCGTTCCTCCTCGGTGGCGAAGCCGTAGAGCGTGTGAGCGGTTTCGCGGACCTGGAGGTGGGTCCGGAGGTCGACCGCGAGCCCTTCCGAGGGGTTGAGGTGGTCGTAGGTCGAGATCGGGATGTGGACTTCATAGCCCACGCCCTGGACATCGATGACGAGCCGGTTCGGGTAGGCTTCGAGGATCTTGCCGCGGAGACGTGCGATCATGTGGGGAGGGTAGGGTTGGGATGCGGGATACAGGAAGACTTTACCGCAAAGGGGCGCAATGGGAGGAGTGAGTGGAGATTCGAAATGGGAGATGGAGGGAAGCGAGATATCAGCGACGGTCATAGACCGCCGCTACAATTCAGTTAGCGACTACTCCATCATGTCGTGGAAGATGGTGATGCGTTTGGCTTCGAATTGGCGGAGGGCCTGGCGGAACTGGCGGACGGCCTCGCGGCGTTTGACGGCCTCGATGGCGGCGAGAATTTCCGGTTTGGCGGCTTCGTAGGTTTTCGCCTGGGCGGGCCGGCGGTCGGTGAGTTCGGCGAGGTGCCAGCCGATCTTCGAGCGGATCAGGCGTGGCTGCCGGGGTGGCAGCGTGAAAAAGGCGTCGGCGATGTCGTCGGGGAGGCGGTGGCGGCTGAGCCAGCCGAGTTTTCCGCCTGTGTGTTGGCTGTTGGGGTCTTCGCTGAGTTCGCGGGCGAGGGTGGCGAAGTCCTTGCTGCCGTTCTGCAGGTCCTCGAGGGCCTTGCCGAGGGTGGCGCGTGCGTCTTCGTCGCTGTGGCCGAGCGAGGGGAGGAAGATGTGGCGCACCTCGACCTGTTCCGGGTTTGCGAGCGACGCGCGATGCTGTTCATACCAGCCGCGTGCTTCCTCGTCGCTGACCTGGGTGAGCGGGCCGATCTTGAGGGCGACGTACTTTTCCTGCTGGAGGTGGGCGATGAGGCGTTCGCGGAAGGCCTGCAGGTCCGGGATGCCCTGAGACTTCATCGCGCGGAGCATTTCCGCCTCCGAATGGAAGCGGGACCGGAAGCGTTGGAGCCGGGCTTCAAGCTCTTCGTCACCGACCTTCACTTCGGTCGTGTAGGCCATGGTTTTGGTGCGCAGCAGTTCGTGGTCGATGAGGTCGTTGAGGGCGGCGTAGCGCAGCAGCTTGCGGGCCTCCGGGGTGGATGGCGGCTCGCTGCCGGTGAGCCAGAGCCGTTCGTGGACGGCGCGGTCGAGTTGGCCGCGGGTGATCTGGTGGGCATAGACCCGGGCGACGACGCCTTCGGACTTCGCCTTGGCGAGGTTTTCGGCGCTGAAAGGGTTGCCGGATTCGATTTTGCGGGCGATCGGGCCGTGGAAGAGGAAGAGGTCGGCTGCCAGGTAGCCGAGGAGGCCGCCATAGATCGCGAGCCGCAGGGTGAATTTCTGGAGCGGGCTCATGGATCAGCGGATCTCGATCGAGGAGCCCGGGCGGATGAGGGTGGGCAGGCGGACGGCATCCCAGTTCGAGAGCCGGATGCAGCCGGCGCTGCGGGCGCGGCCGATGGTTTCGGGGTCCGAGGTGCCGTGCAGGCCGATGCCCGGTTTGCTGGTGCCGTTCCAGATGACTCCGACCGGGCTGTTGGGGCCGGGAGGGATTTGCAGGATGCTTTCCGGTGAGCCGCGTTTGCCGGTGTCGAGGAAGGTCTGGTCGTAGCTCCACCACGGCAGTTCGACCATGTTGCGCAGGACCCAGGTGCCCTTCTCGATGAACTTCGACTGGCCGGGAGTGATCGGAAAGGAAGCCAGCAGGTTCGGGTTCTTGCGGATGGCGGGAGCGGTGCCGCCGGTGTCGCCGATGACCAGGGCGACGGGGGCGGGCTGATAGATCCTGACCTGGTTGATCTTGGTGTCGACGATCACCTGGCGGTCGCTGAGCTGCGGATCCTTCTCGAATTTCGTGCCGCCGAGGTTTTCGATGCGGAAGGGGTCGACGTTGGGGACGAGGATCGAGTCGCGGGCCTTGAGGGATTTGATCTTCTCCGCGCCGTTGAGCTCGACCAGCAGCAGTTCGTCGCAGTGGTAGCGTTCGGCCATGAACTCCGAGACGCGGCGGTAGCTCATGCGTTTTTTCTTCGCCTGCAACGAACGCTTCTCGGGCAGGGTCGGGTCGACCCAGTCCTTCACGCATTCCGGCACGAGGGCGGTCGCGATCGGGGTTTGGATCGCATCGCGGGCGATGGCGATCACGGGTTCCCAGTCCTCCGGCGGGTGGCCTTGGACTTCGTTCCACGAGGCGATGGCGAGGGCGGTGAAGCGTCCGGGTTTGCCGTCGATGACGCCGGGGCCGAAGTTCGATTGGTCGAGGAAGATCTGGAGGCGGATCGCGTCGTCGCGGTTGAGTTCCGGGCGGGGAAAGGCCGGCGCGTCGGTGCGCGGCCTGGCGGCGGGTTTGGCGGGCACCGCAATCGAGGTGGCGGGCTTGGCAGCGGGTGCGACCAGAGTGACAGGCTTGGTGGCGGGTACGACAGGAGCGGCGTTGGACTGGCCGCGGGTGGTGCCCAGCAGCAAGAGCGGCAAGAGGGCGAGGGTGATGGGACGGAGGGTCATGGTCGGTCAGGCGGAGGGATCATCGAAGGCCTCGAGTTGGCCTGCAAGGTGAATGGGGACGACGGCGGAGATCAGGATCGAGTCGCCTTCGTAGTCGGTGCGGATGATTTTCGCTTCGCGGTGGAGCAGGTTGACCAGGTCGCCGCGTTGTTGGGGGATGCGGTATTGCTTGCAGCGGACGCGGTTGGCGAGGAGGTGGGAGCAGGCTTGGGCGAGTTCGTCCATGCCGGTGCCGTGGTAGGCGGAGATCGGCAGGGCGTCGGGGAATTGCTGTTTCAGGGCGGCGAGGGCTTCCGGCTCGGTGACGCGGTCGATCTTGTTGAGCACGGTGATCGTCGGTTTGCCTTCGGCACCGAGTTCACCGAGGACGTGGAGCGTGGTGTCGTGGAGGCGTTGGATTTCCGGCGAACTGGCGTCGAGCACATGGATCAGGAAATCCGCGAGTACCGCTTCCTCGAGGGTGGCCTTGAAGGCTTCGACGAGCCGGTGGGGCAGGTTGCGCACGAAGCCGACGGTGTCGGTGAGCAGCAGCGGTTGGCCGTCGGGCAGGTCGATGCGGCGGGTGGTGGTGTCGAGGGTGGCGAAGAGCATGTCCTTGGCCATCACGTCCGAGCCGCTGAGTTGGTTGAGCAGGGTCGACTTGCCGGCGTTGGTGTAGCCGACGATGGCGGCATGCGGGGTTTCGTGTTTTTCGCGGACCTTGCGTTGGGTTTTGCGTTGCTTGCGCACCTGTTCGAGTTCGCGTTTGCAGCGGTCGATGCTGACGTTGGCGAGGCGGCGGTCGATTTCGATTTGTTTTTCGCCCATGCCGCGGGCAGCGCCGGTGCCTCCGGATCCGCCGCCGCCTTCGCGGTCGAGGTGGCCCCACATGCGGGCGAGGCGCGGCAGGGCGTATTGCATGCGCGCGAGTTGGACCTGCAGCCGGGCCTCGCTGGTGTGGGCGCGTTTGGCGAAGATGTCGAGGATGACCTCCTCGCGGTCGATCACGCAAAGGTCGGCGAGCCGTTCCCATTCGCGCTGCTGCGAGGGGGCGAGGCCGTTGTCGATGACGATCACGTCGCAGTTGTGGGCCTTGGCGAGGTCGACGATTTCCTGGGCTTTGCCGGTGCCGCAGAGGAATTTCTTCTGCATCTCACGGCAGCGGGGCATGACGCTTTCGACGACGCCGATGCCGATCGCCTGGATCCACATCCCGCACGCGATCATCCACT
>CBFGOB010000228.1:0-4866 GCA_965650215.1 uncultured bacterium
CCGGTTGCTCGTCGTGTCACGACCACAAGTTCGATCCGATCACGATGAAGGATTTCTATTCGATGACGGCCTTTTTCCGCAACACGACCATGGGCGCGATGGACAAGAACGATGCAAACCATCCGCCGAGCGTGTTTGTGCCGCATCTCGAGGACCGCGAGCGCTGGGTGAGCTTGGAGAAGGAGCTCGCGGCGCAGAAAGTGAAGCTCGAGCAGCAGGCCAAGGTCGCGGACTCCGCGTTCCGCAGCTGGTTGGAGAAACCGGAGCTCAAGCCCTACGTCGAGATGGATTCGAGCCTTGAAATCTATCTGCCGCTGGACGCGGCCAAGGGTCCGCTATCCGGTTTCGTGCAGGGCAAGCCGGAGCAGTGGCCGGCGGAGCCACAGCGCGTGGAGGGATTGATCGGCAAGGCTCCGGTGATCAGCGGGCAGTCGATCGCGCTGGGAGATGTCGCGAATTGGTCGCGGGGCAGCCAGGTGACGCTTGCGCTGGCGATCCGCGTCGAAGGCGCGCCGAGCGGCAGCATCGTGTCGCGGATGGATCCCGCGTTGAAGCATCGCGGTTGGGATCTTGCGTTGGAGAACGGCCGTCCGGTGCTGCATGTGGTCGACCGGTGGGAGGATGCCGAAAGCCGCACTTTGGCCGAGGCCGCGCTCAAGCCGGGCGAGTGGCATCACCTTGTGGCGGTATTCGACGGCAGCCGCTCGGGTCATGAAGGCAGCAGCCTGTTTTTGAATGGCAAGCGCCTCAAGTCGAAAACCTATCCGAACACCGTTGGTGGAACCCTGGAAAACGGAGTGCCGCTGCGATTGGGATCGCGTGAAGGTGGTGATTCCGCCCTGCGGGGCGGGCAGGTGGCGGTCCAGGACCTGCGGGTCTACCGCCGAGTGCTCGATTCGAAATCGATCCAAGGGCTTGCGGGGACCAAGGCGCTGCGCGAGGCGGCCGCGGCCGATCCGGCGAAGCGGACGAAGGATCAGGTCGAGTTGCTCCGGAATTATTTCCTGCGGCACATGGATCCGGAGTATCTGGCCTTGCGCAAGGTTGACGAGTCCCTGAAGGCGGAGGAATCGAGGATCCGCGCGCGCGGAGCGATGACCCTGGTGATGCAGGAGAAGAATGGTGAAGCCTTCGCGCACATTCTCGGCCGCGGAGTCTACACCGACAAGGGGGAGCGTGTGACCGCCAATACCCTCGAAGTCCTGCCGCCGATGCCGGAGGGCGCGCCGAAGAACCGCCTCGGGCTCGCACAGTGGATCAATGATCCGCGCAATCCGCTGCCGGCGCGGGTGACGATGAACCGCACCTGGGCGCATCTGTTCGGCAAGGGGATTGTCGAAACCGTGGCCGACTTCGGCATCATGGGTGCGCGGCCGACGCATCCCAAGCTGCTCGATTGGCTGGCGGCGGAGTTTGTCGAATCCGGTTGGAATTACCGCCACATGGTCAAGCTGATGGTTACCTCGATGACCTACCGCCAATCCGGCCGGGTGACCGAGGAAAAACTGCAGCGCGACCCGGGCAACGCCCTCCTCTCTCGCGGTCCGCGTCAGCGCCTCGACGGCGAGCAGATTCGCGACACGGCCCTCTGGGCCTCGGGGTTGTTGTCCCGCGAGATCGGCGGGCCGCCGGTGAAACCCTATCAGCCCGAAGGCATCTGGGAGGCCGTGGCGATGCCGCAGTCCAACACCCGCTACTATCGCCAGGACCAGGGCGACAAGCTCTACCGGCGTTCGATTTACACGATGTGGAAACGCAGTGCGCCGCCGCCCTCGATGGAGATCTTCAATGCGCCCACCCGCGAGGTCTTCTGCGTCCAGCGCGAGCGCACCAACACGCCCCTGCAGGCGCTGGTGCTGCTCAATGATCCGCAATTCGTCGAGGCCTGCCGCGAGCTGGCGCTGCGGGCGATGGGCGAAGCGGATGACTTCGACCGCAGGCTCGACCACATCACGCAGCGGCTGATGGGCCGGGTGCTCTCGGCGCAGGAGCGGGCGGTGCTCAAGCCGTCCTTCGACGGATTCGCCGCCAGCTACAGCGCCGAGCCCGAAGAGGCGCTCAAGCTGGTGAGCACCGGCGCGAAGCCCTTGCCCGAAGGCGTGGATGCGCCGCAGCTCGCCGCATGGACGCTGGTGGCGAGCCAGATCCTCAACCTGGATGAAACCGTGACCCGTTGACCCCCATGAATCCGCTGATCGAATTCCACAACCAGGCCTACAGCCGCCGCCAGTTCTTCCGCAAGTCCGGCACCGGGCTCGGCATGGCGGCGCTCGCATCCCTGTTAGGAAAGCAGGGCTTGCAGGCGGCCGAAAGCCTCGCCGGCCTGCAAGCCCCGCTGCCGCAGCTTCCGCCGCGGGCGAAGCGCGTGATCTACATCTCGCTCATCGGCGCGCCGTCGCAGCTCGAGACCTTCGATTACAAGCCCGCGCTCGACCGTCGCTACAAGGAGGACCTCACCGCATGGCTCAAGGAACAGGGTGAACGCCTCACCGGCATGACGTCCAAGCAATCGGCCTTCCCGGTCGCTCCGGCGCGTTTCTCGTTCAAGCAGTACGGCGAATCCGGCACCTGGGTCAGCGAGCTGCTGCCATGGACGGCGAAGATGGTCGACGACCTGTGCGTGATCAAATCGATGCACACCGATGCGATCAACCACGAGCCGGCCAACCAGCTGATCTACACCGGCTCGATGCAGGCCGGCAAGGCCTCGATCGGATCCTGGCTGTCCTACGGGTTGGGATCGATGAACGAGGAACTGCCGTCCTTTGTCGTCCTGCATGCGACCCACACCTCGCCTTATGCCAACGTGCAGGCGATTTCGTCGCGCCTGTGGGGTTCGGGTTACCTGCCCGGCAGGTTTTCCGGCGTCGCGCTGCGCTCGCTGGGGGATCCGGTGCTTTACCTCAAGGACACGCCCGGCATTTCGCGCGATACCCGCCGCCGGATGCTCGACGGGCTCAACGAACTCAACCGCAAGTCCTTCGCCGACATCCGCGACCCCGAGATCGAGGTGCGGATGCAGCAGTATGAGATGGCCTTCAAGATGCAGGCTTCCGTGCCCGAGCTCACGGACCTTTCCGGAGAATCCGAGAGTGTCTATCAGCTGTATGGCGAGGACAGCCGCAGGCGCGGCACCTTTGCCAATTCGGCCCTGATGGCGCGCCGGCTGATGGAACGCGGTGTGCGCTTCGTGCAGATCTTCCACCGCGGGTGGGACCAGCACGGCGACCTGCCGCGCGACCTGGCTTCGCAGTGCAAGGATGTGGACCAGGGATGTTACGGCTTGATCCAGGACCTCAAGCAGCGCGGCATGCTCGAGGACACGCTGGTGATCTGTGGCGGCGAATTCGGCCGCACGGTGTATTGCCAGGGTGCGCTTTCCGAGACGAATTACGGCCGCGACCACCACCCGCGTTGCTTCAGCCTGTGGATGGCCGGCGGCGGGATCAAGGGCGGGCAGGTGTATGGTGAAACCGACGAGATGTCCTACAACATCGTCGACAAGCCGGTGCACATCCGCGACCTGCACGCCACGATCCTGCATGCGCTGGGACTCGAGCACGAGCGCCTCACCTACAAGTTCCAGGGATTGGACCAGCGCCTGACCGGTGTCGAGCCGGCGAAGGTGGTGAAGGACCTGTTTGTCTGAGGATCCGGTCTTGCTGCGGCAGTGGCAGCGGCTAGAACCACAGCCAGTGAACAAGCTGAAATTTCCGGCAATCATGGGCGCGCTCCTCGCGAGTGCGGGGGTGGTGGTGTTTTGGGGCTACGGCCGTTCCGTGGTGACCTTTTTGATCGATGTGGTGGTGCGCGCCCTTGGGGCCGCAGATCTCCCGCCGACATACGATTTTTCATGGGGAACCATGGTGTGGGCCTCGAGTCTCGCCGATTTGCGCATCGCGGCGTTTGGACTTGGGCTTGTACTGGTGGGTTTATTGCTGATGTCTCCCGTGCTGGTGGTCCGGATGGCGAGCATGACGGGCTGGCGGCGAGGACTCGGGTTGGCGGCGGCCGCAATGTTGTTGCTGGTGGCCTTATCAACGCTCGATGCGACCCGGGTCATTGTGTCGGTTTTTGGATCCGTCACCCTCGCTGGTGCGGCGGATCCGAACATGATCGGTGAAGAGTTGCCGGTGCGCGTGTGGGCGATGGTGAGAATCTTGATCCTGCTGGGGGTTCTTGCCTTTGCGCTTGTCGCGGCCACGAGCGGTCCCTGCATGGAGGATCAAGGGCCGCGGAGTGGAAGGACGCAGATGAAGATCGTGCTGGCGATGCTGTGTGTGTTCTGCCTGTGCCTGATCACGCTTTGTCTCGGGCCGGCGAGTCATGCCATCGCCTTGATCGGTGCGTCTGATCGCGCGTCTCCGGGGTTGCTTGCGGCCGACATCACGCAGTCCGTGTATTTGCTGGGATTCTCGGCGCTGTTTCCGGCCGTGGCGGGGGTGCTGCTTCTGGTGTTGGGATTGCGCAAACGGCCTGTCATCGCAGCCTGATCACTTCGCGCTCTTCATCGAGACGAGGTAATCGATCAGCGCGTTGAGTTGCCCGACAGTCAATCCGGCGGCGAGGCCGGCGGGCATCATCGATTGCGGGAGCGTTTGTTCGCTGGCGACCTCCGCGCGTTTGATCTGGCTTGCCTGGCCGGCGATGTTGCGCAGTTCGATGGTGCCGTCGGATTCGCTCACGATGAACCCCATGTGCCTCCCGGTCGTCTTCGTGACGAAGGGGCAGGCGCCCCCGGCGCCGCTGCTGGACATCGCCAACCGCCGGGGGACGCCGGTGATCCAGACGCGGCTGCGCACGGCGGAGTTCTACAGCCGGATCAAGCCGTTCCTGGAGGACTACTTCGCCCCCTCCGCGACGATG
>CBFGOB010000229.1:0-4852 GCA_965650215.1 uncultured bacterium
TCCCGGCGAACGCCACAACCTCGCCAAACAGGAAAAGGAAATTTTCGAGCGCCTTGACCAACGCCTCGACGGCATGCTCAAGGACACCCAGGCCCTGATGCCGATCCCCAACCCCGCCGCGAAACCGCTCGAGAGCTGGTAGTGGCGGTGGTCGCTTTTCGCACGGCCTGATTTTCCTGTGCGGCCCGTTGCGGTTCAACGTCAAACTGTAGCGGCTCTCAATGAGCGTCGCTGATTCACCGCCATCCGCGGCACCATTGCAGATGGGTAATCCCACTTTCGGTGGGGCGGCTTATGGCCGCGAAAGTGCGACGCTCATAGAGCGCCGCTACAGTTAAGCTTCCTCCGCGCCCAGGCGTTCCAGCCGGCGGTCGATCAGGAAGGGGCCGAAGGGAAGCAGGGCGGCGATGCCCACAAGGCAGGCCTGGCCGAAGCGCAGGTGGCCGTTGGTCCATGCGGAAAAGGTCACCATCGCCAGCGCGACGAACAGCGCGCCGTGCAGCCAGCCGACGATCGAAACCGCGACCGGCTGGCCGGCGAGGTACTTGAGCGGCATCGCAATGCCTAACAGGAGGAGGAAGGAAACGCCTTCGAGGCGGCCGATGCTGCGGACGCGGGCGATGGGGGAGCTGAAATCGAACATGGTCAATCGGGGAATGAAGGGTTGTCTGGAGATGGCAGGGGCCGAGCACCGGAAGGTCCGGTGAGTGCATGGCGGAAGGAACAGAGCATGGAAATCCCGAAAGGCAAATGAGGCTTGATCATTCACTTCGTGCTTTCAGGGACCGCCGGGGTCCCGGCCGCCGCCAGCACCTTGCGGCACCAGGCCAGCGACATCAGGGCGTAACCGGTGCCATACGGCTGGTGATAGTTGTAGAGCGGGAAGTCCCACCACGAGCCGTCCTTCTCCTGCAGCGGCAGGATGGTCTCGGCAAGCTGCTCGGCATACCTCGCCTGCTCGGCCTGCGGCAGGTGCTTTGCCGATTCGGTGAAGTAGTAGATGCCGTAGTAGTAGAAATAGCCCGCGATCTTGAACGGCCCCTCGTGCGGCACGGGACGCTTGCGGGTGTTGCGCAGGAAGCCCTCGCGGGCCAGGAAGCGGTCGGCCCAATCGCGCAGGACGGCATCATCGACCGTGTCGTCGCCCCACACGCGCAGGCACGCGTTGCAGGCCTGCGAGCGGCTGAGCGAACCGGCCGGGCGGTTGATCTCGCCCCGCGGGCGCCGCCGGAGCTTGAAGGAATACGCGTAGGTGAAATCCGGATTCCGCTGCATCCGGATCGAGCGGATCGCCGCCGCCGTGGATGCCGCGTCGAGGTCCAGGCCCATCGCGTCCCGCGCCTCGGCCATCGCCAGCAGCATGGTGGCGGTGGTGAAGGAGGTCGGGTTGCCAGTGGGCTTGCGTGTGGCGAGTTCGTCGAACAGGTCCAGATAACCCCAGCCGCCGTTCACGTCGACGTAGCGGTTGGCAAGCTCGACCTGTTCCTGCGCGAGGGTTTTCCAGCGCTGCCTGGCTTCGGGCGCGGCTTCCATCCGATAGAGCCGGGTCAGGGCGCGCAGACCGTAGGCATGGCCCCAGACGTTGTAGGTGGTGGTGAGGTCGGCGCGGCGCAGCTCGGGCAGGGTTTGGGCACACCAGTCGCCCCCTTTGCGGATCGCCGCCTGCGCTTCCGGCCGAGGGTCCTTGGCCTCGATCAACCCGGAGAGCGCCAGCCCGGTGCTGCCGGCGCGATACGCGTGATGCGCCCCCGGCAGCGGCGCGTAGATGTTGAGCCCCTTGGTGCGCGTCGCCCCGCCCCAGGAACCGTTCGGGTTCTGGTGGAGGATCAGGAAATCCACGCCGCGCCGCATCGCGGCATCGATCCGCTCACGGATGCCGGCCGCATCGTCCGCGGCGGCGAGGCCGGCAGCGGCGAGCCAGAGCATGGGCATGATGGTGCGGCAACTCATCGGTTCAGATCCAGGCCGCGAGGCGCTTGAGGGTTCCGGCGGCGTTGAGCTCGCACTCGAGCTCGAGGCCGCCGCGATTGAAACGGAGCACGGTTTCGTCCTCATCCTCATCGACCTCCGTGGGTTTGCCAAAGGCGGCTTCGAGCTCGTCCCGGGTGCTGCTGCCGGAGAGCGGGGCGCCATCGACCAGTGGCGACGAGAAGCGCAGCTGGGGCGACTGCGGCTGGTGGGGATCCGGGCCGACGAAGTATGCGACGGATTCCAGCCGGCCATCGCTGAACTCGAGGGCGTAGCCCTTGGCGGCATGAAGCAGCAAGCAGGTGCTGCCTTCGAGCCATTGGAAGCTGTCGGGTTTGCCGAAGGCCGCCGCATCCAGCAGCGAGGCGCCGAAGGGCAGCGCGCCGACCGCCATGCGGCCGCAGTCAAGGGCCGGGGCCGGGTGGTCGAGCATCGGCCAATCCGACGTGGGATCGGGTTGCCTGCGTTTGCCGAAGAGGAAATCCAACATCGAGGCGGGACGCTAGGCGAAGGGGAGGCGAGCCGCAAGTCCTGGTCGCCATGCCGATGAGCGTGGCGAGTCGGGCTGAAGCCCGCGGTCCATGGAAGCCGCCCCCTTCCCCCCATGGCGAGAGTCCTTTTTCCTTCCCGTCATTGACCTCGGCTGGCGCCTCTTGTTGGCTGGCAGGAACGCCCTGCGATTGACCGACCATGGAAATTCCCGATCCGTTCCGCGATGCCCGCCGCCAAGGCCCGGTGATGAAGTGCCCGTTCCAGGGTGAGGAGATCGTGATGCTGTTGCGGCATGGCGATGTGCGTGCGGTGGCCAAGGACTGGCAGACCTTCAGCTCGGATGCGCCGTTCCGCGTGCCGATCCCGTCGGAGGAGGCGGTGCGCTCGATCCGCCAGTTGCCGATCGAAACCGACCCTCCGGCGCACGGCGAGTGGCGGGCGATCGTCGAGCCGTTTTTCCAGCGGGCCAAGCAGCCCGAGGTGATCGCGAAAGTGGAAGCGCTGGTCGATGGCTTGGTGGCCGGCGCGCTGGCACGTGGCGACTTCGAAGCGGTCGGCGACTTCGCCCTGCCGCTGCAATCCCGCGCGCTGACTTACCTGCTCGATGTGCCTGAATCCGAAGCGGAGCTTTGGATCGGCTGGGGCGTGCACGTGTTCAAGGCCGAGGGCGGCCAGTTCAAGAAAGGCATTGTGCTCGAAGATTATCTCAACGCGCAGTTCGACCGCGCCGAACAGCAGCCCGGCAGGGATTTTTTCAGCGCGCTGACGCAGGCGACCTATCAAGGCCGCAAGCTGACCCGCGACGAAATGCTCGGCTTCGGCAATCTCACCTTTGCCGGCGGACGCGACACGATCATCCACAACGTGACCTCGATCCTCGCCCACTTCGGGGCGCATCCCGCGGACCTGGACTGGCTGCGCGAGGATCCGAAGCGGTGGATTCATGCCACCGAGGAATTCATCCGCGTGTTCATGCCCCTCACCCAGATCGGCCGGGTCTGCCCGGTCGACACCGAGGTCCACGGGGTGCCGCTGAAGGCCGGTGAGCGGATCGGCCTCGCCTGGGCCTCGGCGAATTTCGACGACGAGGTGTTCGAGTCGGCTGGTGAAATCCGCCTCGACCGCAAGCCAAACCCGCACCTGTCCTTCGGCTTCGGCCCCCACCTCTGCCTCGGGGCGCCGCATGCGCGCTTGGTGCTGCGCAGCCTGCTCCAAGCGCTTTGCAAGCAGGTCGACCGGGTCGAGGTCCGCAGCGCCGTCCGCAATGTCGAGCGCGAGGAGCGCTACGTTCGTCCGAACGGCTACGAGTCCCTGCAGCTCCAACTCCACCCGCGCGCATGAAATTGGCATTGGTGCGGCATCTGTGGGGGGTGGATCACCGCCCGGGCCTGGCCGCGCACGAGGCGCATTGGCGCGCGGTCGGCTACGAGATGATCGAGGCGGCCTACCATTTCTCGCCGGATCGCGAGGAATTGGTCCGCCTGCTGAGGCGCGGCGATTGGCCATGGATTGCCCAGGTCTTCAGCCGCGGGTTCGATCCGGGCGGCTCGGTGCGCGAGCACTTGCAAACCCTGCGGCGCCAGATCGACGACTGCCTGCCTTTTGCGCCGGTGGGGTTCAATGCCCACAGCGGCGCCGACAGCTGGAGCCTTGCCGAGGCGCAGGATTTTTACGGCAGGGTGCTCGAGATGGAGCAGGAGCTGGGGATTCCGATCGCGCATGAAACCCACCGCCTGCGCTGCTTCGGCAATCCGTGGATGACGCGCGACCTGTTGCGGGACTTTCCCGCGCTCAAACTCACGGTGGACCTCAGCCACTGGGTCTGCGTCTGCGAGCGCTTGCTGCCGGATTGCGGGGAAATCATCGATCTGGTCGCCCGCCATTGCCACCACCTGCATGCCCGCGTCGGCCATGAGCAGGGGCCTCAGGTGCCCGACCCCCGGGCCCCCGAGTGGGCGGGGCACCTGGCGGCTCACGAGCAGTGGTGGGACACGATGTGGAGGGACCAGCGGCGGCGCGGCATGGCCATCGCCACGCTGACTCCGGAATTCGGCCCGCCGCCTTACATGCCCACCCTGCCGTTCCGCAACGAGCCGGTCGCCGATCTGGCAGACATCTGCGACTGGATGGCGCAGCGTGAAGCCGGTCGCTTCCGCGCCGGGGAAGCCTAGCCCTCCCGCCCGTTTTTTCCGTGAAAAAGGGATCGCCTTGACGGCCGGGCTGGGTTTTATGGATGAACTGCCCTTCGCGCGGCAGGCATTTGGGAAATCCCCCTCCCATCCGTCCGCGTGTGGCATCCAACCCATCCTCCTCCATCTTATGTCCAGACCCTGGCTTCCTCTTATCGGCATGAGCGCGCTCCTCGCGCTTCCCCTCCACGCGGCCGTTTCCT
>CBFGOB010000230.1:0-4852 GCA_965650215.1 uncultured bacterium
TCGCGCGCGTAGGGCTTGTAGATCGTCATGTACTGATCGCCCGCGAGGACGCGCGCTTCCACGAGCACTCGGGCGTCGACTTCCGCGGCCTGATCCGCGCCACCCTGCGCAACCTCAAGGACCGCAAGTTCACCCAGGGGGCCTCGACCCTCAGCATGCAGCTCGCCCGCAACACCTTCGACATCCGCGAGAAGTCGATCCACCGCAAGCTGTTGGAAATCGCCATCACGCTCCGGCTCGAGGCGCGCTACGGCAAGGACGAGATCCTCACCCATTACCTCAACCGCATCTACTTCGGATCCGGCGCCTATGGCATCGCCCAGGCGTCGCGCGTCTACTTCGACAAGGACGTCTCGCAACTCGCCGACAGCGAATGCGCGCTGCTGGCCGGCATCATCCGCGGACCCCACCTGTTCTCGCCGCTGCGCAATCCCGGGGGCGCGATCGAGCAGCGGCGCCAGACGCTCGAGCGGATGAAGGCGATGGGCATGATCGACGCCGCCACCGTCGAATCGCTCGGCAAGCAGCCGCTGCGCCTCGCCGAAGAGGCGGACGGTGAATCGCAGACGTCCTACGCGCTGCTGGCGGTGAAGCGCGAACTCGAGCAGATCCTCGACGACGAAAGCGCCGGCCTCGATGGCTTGAAGGTCACCACCACCCTCGACAGCGCCTGGCAGCAGCGGCTCGAACGCGAACTCACCCATGCCGTGGAAGCGCTCGAGCGCGAAAAGGGCTGGCGGCATCCGGTGCATGCCCAACACGAGGCGGGGACCGCACCGCGCTATGTCCAGTATGCGGCGGTCACCACCGAAACCAAGACCGGCGCGACCCTGGCGCTGATCGGTGGCCGCAACTTCACGCATTCCCGCTACGACCGCAGCCGCGCCAAACGCGATCTGGGATCCGCCTTCGAGCCCTTTGTCGCCGCAGCCGCGGCCGAGGGGCAGCAGCTCGTGCTTCCCGGCAAGCCCTTGCAGACCGGCCGACAGGTCGGCACGGCGGAAGTCCAGCGCGTCGCCAAGCTTTGCGGCCTCGGCGGGCCCTTCGTCGACAGCGAGGACCTGTTCCGCGGGGCCGCCGCCGCCAGCCCGATCGAAATGGCCACCGGGCTCGCCACCCTCGCCAACCAGGGCAAGCGCGCCCGACCCTTCCTCATCCTCAAGGTCGAAGACCGCAACGGCGACCTTCTCTATCAAGCCCAACCAAGGCTGCGGCAAAAGATCAGCCGCAATGCCGCCCTCGATGCCGTCAGCGTCCTTGAACGCCGCAGCGGCACCCGAATCTTCACCGGTGCCACCGCCTCGGAACGCGACGCCTGGACCCTGCGGGTCGGCCCCAGCGGATCCACCGCCATCTGGATCGGCTTCGACCAGCCGACCGCCATCACCCGCGAGGCCCGCCTCAAATCCCTGCTCGACGAATTCGTCCAACGCCTCGGCAACCAGTAATCGGCCTCCGGCAGGGCGATTTGGACAAAATGACCGCCGGACCCAGGCCGATCCCTGCGAGGTGATGGCTTCATCGAAACGACCCTAGCCCTATGCCCCGGGCCCACTAATGCAATTTTTTTGCATTTATCGCTTGCGTCCGTTTCCCGATGATTTAGGGAATGCGCGCCATGCAATCCCCGTTCCCCACTTTGCTACTCGGTTCCGCCCTGATGTCTTCAACGCTCGTCGCCAGCGGCCAGACGGCCTCGTCTGACCGGTCCGACGAATACGTCCACCTGCACTTCAGCAAGCGCGGCACGCCGATCGTCCATTCCTTCAATGTCGAGCCCGCCTTTACCGGTCGCGACCTGTTTGCCACCGGGCGCGCCCGCAACGGCGACAGCGTCGACGAGCAGGAGATGGAGCTGGAACTCGAATGGGGCTTCACCCGTCAGTTCGGCATCATTGTCGAAATGGCCGGCATCCGGGAAGAGGAGCTGGGCATGGCCAGCCGCGAAGGTTGGGGCGACATGGCCCTGGTGCCGCGCGTCCTGCTGCTCGAAGGCGAGCGCTTCATGCTTACCGGTCAAACCGAAATCGTGATCCCGACCGGCAGCCACGGCTTTGGCGGCGACACCGCCATCGCCCCCGGCCTCGCCTCCTGGTTCGACCTTGGCGACTGGTGGACGCTCAACAGCCAGGTCGGCGTCGAGCACGTCTTCGACGAGGACAGCAACGAACTGATTTTCGGTTTCGGCCTGGTCAAGACCTTCGGCACGGCGGACAGCCACGCGCAGTGTGAGGACGGCCACCGGCACGCGACCCTCGCGGGTTTGTTCCACCTTCACTTCGAAGTCACCGGCGCGATGGGACTCAACGGTGAAGAAGAAGGCGACACCGAGATGGAAGGACTGGTTGGCGTCAGCTACGGCGTGAGCGACTCGCTCGACCTGCGCTGCGGCTATGAATTCCCGCTGACCTCGACCGATGAGTTCGACCACGGTGTGGTCGCCGGCGCGGTCTGGCACTTCTAACACCGCCGAACCTCTTTCAGGCAGCACTTTCACAGGCAGCGCCCCCTCGCCGAGGCAGCGCTGCCTGTCTTGCAAACAGGCTTAGAAGATCCACTCCAGGCCGAGGCCGGCGTGGAAAAAATCCTCAAGGGCATCATCGCCGGCGGCAGCCGCCTTGCGACCGATGCCCCAGCTGTAGGCCGCGTGGCTCGAGACCGAAAGCGACTCGGTGAGCGCGTAGGACCATCCGGCCTGAAGCGCCAGATGGTTCGCCCCGTCGTGGCCATCGGCGATATAACCCTGGTTGACCCCGAACACCGCCGCGAGCTCGATGCTGGACTTTTCCCCCAGCTCCCAGGCGCGCGTCGCGGTTGCTTCGGCAAAATAACCGCCGGCCTCGATCGAATGATAGACATCGAGCGCATGCTCGATGCCCCACGGGCAGCCCTTGTGGATCAGCCCGATGCCAAGCTCGTGATCGTGGCTGCCGTCATGCGGAAAGCGCAGGTGCGTGTAGCCGCCATAGAACTCCCATGCGTCGAACTCCTTGTGCCAGGCGGCCGAAAGCTGCAGCTCGTCGTAATCCTGATCCGGCGACTCGCCGTGCCAGGCCCCCCAGGACCACGACTGCCAGCTGAGCTCCACGCTTTTGCCCCACAACGAATCGCCTGCAAGATTGTCCCGACCCTCGGAGGCATAGCGGCTTTGCCAATCGGTCCTCAGCATGCCCTGGAAGCCCTCGGTCTCGCGGTGGTGGATCGTCAACGCCTGCGCGTCGCGCTCGTGCGCCGAAGCCCCCGCCACTGCCAGCACGGACAAGACCAGCGCCCGACACGAGCAACCAGCCAACTTGAAATTTCGGATCATGCGCGAAACCTAAAGTCCTTGCGCCGCCCTTGACCACCGAATTCGTCAACGCTCCAAACCGCTCATCCTTCACCAGCCGACTCCATTCAAGGGCAGTCCCCTGGCACGCCCCAGCGGCCTGCCGACCGGTCTCCTCCTTTGCGATTTCCTCTGCGGCCTTGGTGCCTTTGCGCTTCGCTCTTCTGCGGCGATTGCGTCACCTGCGGCCAGGGGGCTTTCATTTGACGCGATGCCGGAGCGACCTTAGCTTGCCCGCCCTTCCGCCGGACCATCCCTTCCGGCTTCGTCCCATGAAACTCTCCATCCTTTCCTGCGCGCCCAAGTGCTACTCGACGCGGCGTCTCGTCGAGGCGGCACGCCAGCGCGGCCACAAGGTCGAAGTCCTCAACACGCTGCGACTCACCATCGGCCTCGATCACGGCCAGCCCCAACTCTTTTACCACGGCAAAAATCTCAAAATCCCGGATGCCGTGATCCCGCGCATCGGCGCCTCGATCACCCGCTACGGCACGGCCGTCGTCCGCCAGTTCGAGCAGATGGATGTGTTCACCCCAAACACCGCGGCCGGTATCGGCAATTCCCGCGACAAGCTGCGCAGCCTCCAGATCCTCTCGCGCCACGACGTCGGCATTCCGGAAACCGCCTATGTCGATGACAAGCGCGACGTGGAAGACGCGCTCCGGCGCGTGGGTGGCGCACCGGTGATCATCAAGCTTCTCGAAGGCACCCAGGGGGTCGGCGTGATTCTCGCCGACAAGCTCGAAATCGCCAAGGCGATCGTCGAAACCCTGCACAGCACGAAACAGCAGGTGCTGATCCAGAAGTTCGTCGCCGAAAGCAAGGGCAAGGACGTGCGCGCCTTCGTCATCGGCGACCGCGTCGTCGCCGCCATCCGCCGCACCGCCCAAGGTCAGGAATTCCGCTCGAACGTCCACCGCGGCGGCGTGGCCGAGGCGATCGATCTCGATCCGGTTTACGCCGAGGCCGCCGTGCGCGCCGCCCAGATCATGGGCCTGCGGGTCTGCGGGGTCGACATGCTCGAAGGCAAGAGCGGCCCGCAGATCATGGAGGTGAATTCCTCACCCGGCCTCGAGGGCATCGAAGGGGCCACCGGCCTCGACATCGCCGGCGAAGTGATCGATTACATCGCCGGCCAGGTGAAGTTTCCGGAAATCGACATCCGCCAGCGCCTCACCATCAGCCGCGGCTATTCGGTGGCCGACATCCACATCAACGAGGGCAGCAGCTTCGTCGGCATGAGCATCGCCGACACCGGCCTGCGCGACCTCGATGTGGTCGTGCTGACGCTCAAGCGCAAGGGCATGGTGACCTCGAACCCGAAGAACTCGCGGGTGCTGGAGGCCGGCGACACGCTGCTGTGTTATGGAAAGTCCGAACACATGAAGGAGTTGATCCCCAACAAGCCGAAGCAGCGCCGCAAACTGCGGAAGCTGCCGCACCAGGGGGACAAGCCCAAGCCTTCGTGATGGGTTCCACAGCCGTTGAAAGCGCATTGCACAACGCACGCGCGGCCGCTAGGGT
>CBFGOB010000231.1:0-4847 GCA_965650215.1 uncultured bacterium
AGCGGTGACAGGCGACAAACTCCGCCTGACGGATCAGGTAGGTCGAACGGATCGGCTCCGGCCCGAAGCGCAAATGTGACACCGTCATGGCACCGGACTTCTTGGAGTCGTAGACGAAGTATCCCTGGGCATAGTTGTCAGTCCCTTCACCGATGATCTTGATGCTGTTCTTGTTCGCGCCCACGGTACCGTCGGAGCCGAGCCCGAAGAACACCGCCTGCTTCATGCCGGCGGGGACCACCTCGAAATCGGGATCGTAGTCGAGGGACAGGCCGGTGACATCGTCGTTGATACCAACGGTAAACACCGGTTTGGGCGACGATTTTTTCAGCTCGTCGAACACCGCCTTGACCATGGCCGGATTGAATTCCTTGGAGCCCAGTCCATATCGGCCACCGATAACGGTGAGCTTGTGCGTGTCCTCCATCAGTCCGCGCAGCCCTGCCTGGCGCAATGCTTCGACCACGTCCAGATAGAGAGGTTCCCCCAGCGCTCCCGGCTCCTTGGTGCGGTCGAGCACGGCGATCGACTTGACCGTTTTCGGCATCACGGCCGCAAAGTCCTCCACCGAAAACGGACGGTAGAGACGCACCTTGACGACACCGGTTTTTTCACCCGCTTCGTTGAGGGCACCTACCGTCTCCGCAACCGCCTCGCCACCGGAACCCATGATCACGATCACGCGCTCGGCGTCCGGTGCCCCTTCGAAGCTGAATGGCTTGTAGGAACGGCCGGTCAGTGCGGCAAAGGCCCCCATCGCCTCCTTCACCAGGCGAGGCAGATCGTTGTAATAGGCGTTACCGGCCTCACGCGCCTGGAAAAACGCATCCGGGTTCTGCGCCGTCCCGCGGATCTTTGGACGGTCCGGGGTGAGTGCGCGCTCGCGGTGGGCATTCATGCCCGACTCGTCGATCAGCGAGCGCAGGTCATCGTCACTCAGCAACTCGATCTTCGAGACCTCATGGGACGTGCGAAAACCATCAAAGAAATGCAGGAATGGAATCCGCGACTTGAGGGTCACCATTTGCGAGATCACGGCCGTATCCTGCGCTTCCTGCACCGAGCCGCCGCACAACATCGCAAATCCGGTTTGGCGGCAGGCCATGACGTCCGAGTGGTCGCCGAAAATGCTGAGGGCATGGGTTGCCAGAGCACGCGCGGTGACGTGAAGGCAGAAAGGGGTCAGCTCACCCGCGATCTTGTACATGTTGGGAATCATCAACAGCAGCCCTTGGGACGCCGTGAACGATGCGCTCAGAGAGCCGGCCTGCAAGGCCCCGTGCAAGGCGCCGGCCGCCCCCCCTTCCGACTGCAGTTCAACAATGCTAGGAACCGCCCCCCAGAGGTTTTTCCTCCCGGCCGCCGCCCATTCATCGGCATGCTCCGCCATGGGTGAAGACGGGGTAATCGGATAGATCGCGAAAAACTCGTTGAGGCGATAGGCCACGGACGCAACGGCTTCGTTCGCATCGAGTGTACCCATGGATGACTGATTGGTAGCATTCACAGCGCCCCATAAACACATTGCAGACCTTGCGGTCTACAAACTGCGATGATGTGCGATTCAAATAGCAATTCCTGCACAATCCCATCGGTTGCCAGGACTTTCGAAGGGCGGCGCAGGTCTTCCAACCTTGCCAAAATCAGCTTATCACGGCATAAGCTCCTGCGTGGAGCCCATCACCTTCGAACCGATTTACATGCAGCGTGTCTGGGGCGGGCGGGGCCTCGAGCGCAGCTACCGGCGCCGCCTGCCCGACGCCACGTCGAGCTTCGGCGAAGCATGGGAAATCGTCGACCGCCCGGAAGCCCAGTCGGTGGTCGATTCCGGACCGCTGGCAGGCATGACTCTTCACGAGCTGTGGTCGGGCATGCGCGAGGAAATCTTCGGCCCTTACGCCGGCCATGCGGAACGCTTTCCGATACTCGTCAAAATCCTCGACACGCGTGCCGACCTGTCCGTGCAGGTCCACCCACCCGCTGATCTCGCGGAGGAACTTGGCGGTGAACCAAAAACCGAAATGTGGTACATTGCCGACTGCCTGCCCGGATCCAGACTGCATGTCGGGCTGAAGCATGGTGTAACGCGCGAATCGTTTGAAACGTCGGTCAGGCAGGGACATGTGGCGGATTGCATCCACACGGTTGAGCCGCGCGCCCACGACTCGATTTTCATTCCGTCCGGAAGGCTGCATGCGATCGGCGGCGGCTTTCTCATCCATGAAATCCAGCAGAATTCCGACACCACTTTCAGGGTGTTCGACTGGAACCGGCCGGATGTGGACGGCAAACTGCGGACGCTCCACATTGACGAATCGCTGGCGAGCATCGATTTCGACGATCATGAACCGTCGATGAACGAGGCCAGCAACCCTGTTCTCGCCGATTGCCCTTATTTCAAGACGACACGCGTCAGCCTGAATGATGGCGAAGTGGCCGCGAACCCGGATTCCGGGCGTTTTTCAATCCTCAGCATGGTGGATGGTTGCCTCGTCGGTCAGGGTGGTCGCGAATTCCACGCCGGACAATCGCTGCTGCTGCCGCAGGGCTCGCTTCCCCTGACCGCAACCGGTGGCGCAACCGCATTGCAAATCACCCTGCCTTGAGCGCAGGGGGAAATCGTGACGGTGAAGTTCAGTCCTCGGGACCGTACGCAGCGTCCAGCCGCCTGCGGTAGCTATCCACGGCAAGCGACCACTTCGGGTGGATTCCCTCGATGGAACGCAACCAGACGGCACGATGCATCATCAGCATCGCAGGCGCGCAATACAGCAGTTCGGAAAGCTCACCGGCCGAGAGACCTGCCGGCCCGAGGGACAGGCAGCGCTCGGCCAGAACCTGATCCCCCTCGCCCAGTTCTGCAGGTTCCAGCAACGAAACATGGACCCCGTTGACATAGGGATCCACCACTGCGGCCACGACGCCCTGGCGCATCGGGTTCGAGGCATCCAGGGCAGGATCGACCGCGGCAACTGCCGAATCCGCAAGGCGTATGATTTCGGGTGTCCGCAATTCTTCCGGAGTCGAGAGGATTCCTCGTCTTGCCAGCATGCGGCCGATGCTTGCCCGGCTGGTCCAGACCGAAACGGGCACCGAAAACAGGAGCCCTGCCAGGATCGGCGACATCCAGGCAGCGAACAAGGGGCCGATGTAAATCGCCAGCGCGGTCCAAGCGATGCCCAGCAGCGTCGGCGCCGCATGAAATCGCATGGCATCGCCCCATGAGGTGCCATCCGTCTCCCGGTTCTGGGTTCCCCAGCCGACGGAGCGGCCCAGAACAATTCCCAGCACCATCAGGGTGTGGGCCACCATGATGCACGGGGCGAGCAGCATCGAAAGCACGCTCTCGACAAAGGATCCGGCCAACAAGGGCAGCGCACCCCCGAACGACTGGCGCAGGGATGCCGAAAGCAGCGCGCGGGCAACCGCCAGAATCTTGGGCAGGAAAAGAAGCAGGAAAATGAAACCCGTCAGAATCAGGCTTTGCTGAACCGGATTGATCCCTAACAGCACTTTGACATGACCATCGAAAGTCAGCTGGCTGAGTCCGCTCGACACCCTGTCCCAGGCGATCCATGTGCCCAGCACCAGGAACAGGAACCACAGGGGGCTGCCCAAGTAAGCCATGATTCCCATGAACAGGTGCATGCGTGTGGCAAAGGGCAGTTTGCGGGCGAAAATAAGCCAAAGGTGCTGGAGATTGCCCTGCATCCAGCGGCGGTCGCGGATCAAGTGGTCGACCAGCGTCGGAGGCGCCTCCTCGTAGGTCCCCTCAATGTCCCATGCCAACCACACCTCCCAGCCCGCGGACACCATCAGCGCGGCTTCCACGAAATCATGGCTCAGGATCCGCCCACCGAAAGGCTCACGACCGGGAAGGGCAGGCAGCTCGCAGAACTCGGAAAAAGGCTGAAGGCGGATGAAGGCATTGTGTCCCCAGTAGCTGCCGCTGCCGAGTTGCCAGAAGTTGAGCCCGCGGATGAACAGGGGCCCGTAAAGACGCATCGCGAATTGCTGGAGTCGCGTGAACAAGGAGCTGCCGCGGATGAGTTTCGGCGGGGTTTGCAAAATACCGAGCCGCGGATAGGCCTCCATGACACGGGCCATCTTCACGATATCCCCGCCATCCATCAGGCTGTCGGCGTCGAGCACCAACATCGCCTCGTAGCCACCGCCCCAACAGCGGACGAAATCGCCGATGTTGCCGGCCTTGCGGTTTTCGTTGAGCTTGCGGCGGCGGTAGTAAATGCGCCCGAAGCCCCCGAGGCGACGGCACAAATTGGTCCACGCCACCTCCTCCATGACCCAAAGGTCGGGATCGCGCGTGTCGCTGAGAATGAAGATATCGAACGAATCGAGATGTCCGGTGGCCTTGATCGAACGGTAAATGGCCTCGATGCGGGCGCATACCTTGACGCTGTCTTCGTTGTAAACAGGCATCACCACCGCATGGCGCTTGGTGAGCGGCCCCGTCAGGCCCTCGGCCAGACGGGTGATGCGCACCGCGCGGCTGCGTCGGGAAAGCAGCATGTCAAATGCTCCGAACAGGGCATGGAACGAACCCAGCACGAGCAGGCCGTTGAGGACGATGAAGACCCCCAACAAGGGGAAATGAGCCTTCTGGAAGCTCATGTGCCAGAAGATGTCCAACAGCCACAAGGTCGCCACCAAATCCACCAACAGCACCGAACCGAAAAACACCGCACGCCTCAGGGCGGTGCCACGCTTGGACGGAAACGACGCCATCGGGTCATGCATGGGTGGAGAAGCAGGCATCGTCAGTCGAAGAGCATGAACCAGATCGCGGACACAACGATGAAGATCGAGATTCCCGCGAAGATGAACCG
>CBFGOB010000232.1:0-4829 GCA_965650215.1 uncultured bacterium
AAGCACCCATCACTGTATCCATCACCGGAGCCGCTGGCCAAATCGGTTATGCGCTTCTGTTCCGCGTCGCCTCAGGCTTTGTCTTCGGCCCTGACCAACCGGTCAACCTCCGCCTCATCGAAATCGAGCCCGGCATGGCCGCTCTCGAAGGGGTGATGATGGAACTCGATGACTGCGCATTTCCTCTTCTCAACTCGGTGGTCGGCACCTCGGATCTCAACGAAGGCTTCAAGGGCGCCAACTGGTCGCTGCTCGTGGGTTCGGTTCCGCGCAAGGCGGGTATGGAACGTGCCGACCTGCTCGGCATCAATGGCAAGATCTTCACCAGCCAAGGCAAGGCGATCGCACGCAACGCCGCAAGCAACGCCCGCGTCCTGGTGGTCGGCAATCCGTGCAACACCAACTGCCTCATCGCCATGAACAACGCCGAGGGCATGCCCAAGGAGCGCTTCTTCGCGATGACCCGCCTCGACGAAAACCGTGCGAAAAGCCAGCTGGCGGCCAAAGCCCGCGTCCACGTCTCACAGGTCAGCAACCTCTGCATCTGGGGCAACCACTCGGCCACCCAGTATCCGGATTTCACCAATGCCAAAATCCAGGGCCGCCCGGTCTCCGACGTCATCTCGCACGTCGAGTGGTTGAAGGGCGAATTCATCACCACCGTCCAGCAGCGCGGTGCGGCGATCATCAAGGCCCGCGGAGCCTCCTCCGCCGCCTCGGCCGCCAACGCCGCCATGGACACGGTGCGCAGCCTGGTCAATCCGACCCCTGCCGGCGACTGGCACTCGGTGGCCGTCTGTTCCGACGGTTCCTACGGCATCGAAAAGGGCCTGATTGCCTCGATGCCGATCCGCACCATCGAGGACGGCAAGTGGGAGGTCGTCCAAGGCCTGCCGATCGACGACTTCAGCCGTGCCAAAATCGACGCTTCGATCAACGAGCTCAAGGAAGAGCGCGATGCGGTCAAGGACCTGCTTCCGGGCTGATCCGGCTTCCAACGCTTCCCGAAATCCCCGTCACTCCGGTGGCGGGGATTTTTTACGTCCTCATGACAACGCGCCGCCCTCTGCAAGGTAGCGCCCCATCGCAGGGGTGGGCAGCTGCCGACGATGAGGGAGCGAATGAAGATGCGCCCCCGATGCAGGCGCGCTGACTCATCAAAGCCTCGAGCCGGACTGGCGTGCGGCGGCCGAGGCCAGAGCCTTCACATTCCCTTGCCAGTCCCCATCGCCGGGCACCTTTCCATAAGCCGACAGCAAAAAGCATTCGCGGATCATCGACGCCATTTTATCCATCGGCACCGCATGGCCGGTCGCAGGCCACTTGGCCCCCGTGAAGACAAAGCCCTTCTTCTTGAGCTGATCTTCGAAACGCTGATACCACTCGATGCGGTTGAAGGGCGCGCCCGGAATCGAACGCGCCTTGTCTTCCATGCCGCAGGAAATCGCGAATGGCACTTTGCGCGCGGAGGCATTGACGGATCCGGCACCGTCCCCGGAGGCCCATGAGCCGGCCGAATGGGCGGAAACCCCGAGGACCAGTTCCGGATGCGCGAAGGTGAAGCGATGTGCGAACTGCGCCCCGCCGGAATGGCCGTGGATGAACATGCGCGGATGCACCTTGTGCTGCTTCTGGACCCATTTGAAATGCTCGATCAACTGCTTTGCCCAGGCACCGCTGCCGGACTGGTAGCCGTCAGTGAACGAGGGAACGATCACAATCACCGGCGCGGGCTCGAGCAGGGCCTTGAGCTCATGGCCCCGCTTGTCGTTTTTCAAACCACCCGCCCCATGGACATCGACACAAACCCAGAGGGTTTCCCGCGGAGCGGAATCCGGCAACAGGCAGTAACCACCCCTGAAATCCTTGCCGTTGAAATAATGGACGCCCGCGGGCAGCACCGCGATGCAGGAAATCCACAAGACGGCCATCAGGCCGGCTGCACGCAAGGTTGGGGACACGAGGTTCATGGGCGCGGACCATATCAGGCACATTCCCCGATCGACAACCGGATTTCACGAAAGGCACCTGGGCCCGCCGCAACCCGGCCGGCGATGGCACCCTCAGAGTTCTCCGGCAATCAGATCATCAAGCGTCTGCCGCTTGCGGATCACGGTGGCCGTTCCACCTTCAACCAGGATTTCCGCAGGCAGCGGCCGCGAGTTGTAGTTGGACGCCATGGCAAAGCCGTACGCACCCGCCGAAAGCAGGGCAACCGAATCACCGGGCTGAAAGTCGGGCAGTTCACGGTCCTGACAGAAGAAGTCCCCGCTCTCACAGATCGGGCCGACGACATCCACTTTGACACGTTCCGCGGATTGCGGCTGCTTGAGCGGCACAATCTCGTGATGGCCCTCGTAGAGCGCCGGACGGATGAGGTCGTTCATGCCGGCGTCGACAATCTTGAAAGTCTTGGCCGATCCCTTCTTTTCATAGAGGCAGCGGGTGATCAGCGCTCCCGCGTTGCCGACAATCAGGCGGCCGGGCTCGAGCAGGATTTTCAAGCCGAGTCCCTTGAGGCGCGGCACCAGCTCTTCACCGTACTGGGCGATCGTCAGCGGGCGTTCCTCGTCGGATTTCGACGACCACCAGCTGTCGGCTCCGGAGTCCAGCGAATCCTTGTAGATGATCCCGATGCCTCCGCCAATCGACCAGAACTCGATGCCGTGGCGCGCCTTGAGACGGGTCGCCAGCGGCGCGACCTTCTCGACAGCCTCGATGAAGGGGGCGATCGAAGTCAGCTGCGAGCCGATGTGCATCTGCAGCCCGCGCAGGCGAATGTTCGGCAGCTCCTGCGCCGCACGCTCGTAAAGTCCTTCGATCGCCTCGAAATCGACACCAAACTTGTTCTCGGACTTGCCGGTGGAAATGTACTTGTGCGTCTTGGCATCGACGTTCGGATTCACCCTCACGGCGGCCGGCGCGATCACTCCCAGTTCACCCGCCACCTGGTTGAGGTAGCGCAGCTCTTCCGCGCTTTCGACATTGAACGAATAGATCCCCTGCTCGAGAGCATAGACGATCTCCTCACGGGTCTTGCCAACACCAGCGAAGGTGCAGTGCGCCGGATCCCCGCCGGCCTTGATCACCCGGAACAACTCGCCGCCGGAAACGATGTCGAAGCCGGCACCTTCATGGGCCAGCAGACGCAGCACCGAGAGGTTCGAGTTGGCCTTCACGGCATAGGCGACCTCATGATCGATGCCGTCAAGTGCCGCATCCAAACG
Source organism: uncultured bacterium (assembly GCA_965650215.1). Taxonomy (GTDB): domain Bacteria; phylum Verrucomicrobiota; class Verrucomicrobiia; order Verrucomicrobiales; family Akkermansiaceae; genus Luteolibacter. Next base: position 3,228 of record CBFGOB010000232.1, read on the forward strand.
CCGGTAATGGTCCAGAATCGTTGCCGCCGAATAGACATAGAGCGGGGTCCCGTGCTCCTCGGCGAGGCCGGAGAGGTTCACGTCTTCACAGTGGAGGGTGCCGTTTTTGTAGGAAAATCCGTGCATTGCGGCATCGACTTAGCGGGCCTCCCGCCACGGGTAAAGCGCAGATCCACGGGAATTACCGCTGGAATCGCAGCGCCCGCCCCACCGGCCGGACCGCTTCCGTTTGCGAATGGCGCGGAATCGGCTATGAAGGACGGATGCCGCACGCACGCACCCTCGCCCTGTCGCTCCTGATCACCGGCCTGTGCGGCTGTTCGCATTCCCCAAGCGGCCCGCAGCCGTCGGCGGGACTGCCGATGAGCACGGTTTTCCAAGGCGAGCGGAAATTCCGCGAAATCGTCGCCAAAGCCGATGCACAGGATTGGGGCAAGCTGCCGATCGGCGAACGCACGATGAAGGTTGCCGCGGAGCTGACCGGAACCCGCTACGAAAATTTCACCCTCGAGGTCGACGATCACATCGAGTCCCCGGTGGTCAACTTCCATGCGATGGATTGCTGGACCTATTACGAAAACGCGCTGGCGATCGCCCGCATGCTCCGCCACCAGCCACCGCCATACCAACCCGAAGACATGCTGCGCATGATCGAAATCGAGCGCTACCGTAACGGCAACTGCGACGGCAGCTACCTCAGCCGCATGCACCACCTCGAAGAAGTCTTTGCCGACAACGAACGGCGGGGACTGGCCACCAACATCACCCCCTTCCTGCCGGGCGCGGAGCGAATCCACCGGGAAATCCACGAGATGACCGTCCAATGGAAAAGCTACCGCTACCTGCGCAGCAACACCTCGCTGATCGAACCGATGGGGGCATTGGAGGCAAGGGTCTCGAGACTGCCGGTCCACCACATCCCCAAATCCAAGGTGCGCGCGATTGAGAGCCGGCTGCAGAACGGCGACATCTGCGCCATCACCACCCGCAACTCCGATGCCTACACCTCCCATGTCGGCCTGATCCTGAAACGCAACGGACGCGCCCATTTCACCCATGCCACCTCCGAATCCGACAAGGGCCGGCGGGTCATTGTCGATGTGCCGATCACCGACTACCTGCACCAACGGGCCAAGCATGCGGGCATCATCATCTGCCGCCCGATGGACATTCCCGGCTCCTGAAAAAACACCCGGCAGATCGCTTCTTGCCTCTGGCACCGATCTGCGCACAGTTTCACCCCAACCCGACACCACCCCATGAACATCGTGCTCCTCAAAGTCCTCCACATCGCTGCCGTCCTCGGACTCTTTTCCTCGCTGGGCGCCAGCCTGCTGGCGGGCACCGGCAAGAAAAGTGTCTCGATGCTCCACGGCATCTCGCTCCTGCTCATCCTCCTGGTCGGGTTCGCGATGCTCAAGAAACCCCCGATGGAACAATACTGGTGGATGGTCAAACTCGGCCTCTGGCTGTTCATCGGGGTTGCCCCCGTGCTTGCCAAACGCAAGGTCCTTCCGGCATCCGCCGTCTTCATTCTGACCCTGGGTGCCGGCATCGCCGCCGCATGGCTCGGCCTGATGAAGCCATTCTGATCCGGTGCGC
>CBFGOB010000233.1:0-4822 GCA_965650215.1 uncultured bacterium
CCTGGGGGGATCATCCCTTCGGCTACGCGTGGGATCGCGAGCTGACCGATGCCAATGGCCCCTACGTCGAGCTGATGGCGGGGGTGTATACCGACAACCAGCCGGACTTCACCTATCTTGCGCCGTATGAGACCAAGACCTTCTCGCAATACTGGTGGCCGATCCAGGATCTGGGACCGGTGCAGCAGGCGAACACCAGGGCGGCCATGCGGCTGGTGGTGGCGCAGGACCGATCGATCGAGCTCGGGCTGTGTGTCTCCGAGGAGATCAAGGGCGCGCGCCTCGTGCTTCTGCATCGCGGCACGGCAGTGGTGGACGAGCGGATTTCGCTCAAGCCCGGGGCTTCATGGAAAAAGCATGACCTGCGCTTCGACGGCGAGCAGGCCTGCGAGCTGGTTGCGGAGCTGCATGATGCCGACGGGCGGATGATCCTTTCCTATCAGCCGCCGGGCGGGGAATCGCGCGAGCGCAAGCGGGAGGTCGCGACCGAGCCGCCGGCACCGGAGGACATCGCTTCGGCCGACGAGCTGTATTTCACCGGCGAGCATCTGGAGCAATACCGTCATCCGACGCGTGCGCCGGAGCTGTATTGGGGAGAGGCCCTGAAGCGTGACGAAGGCGACTTCCGCAGCAACCTGGCGATGGGCCGCCGTCTGCTCAAGCGCGGCGAGTTGGAAAAAGCCGAGCGGCATTTGCGGCGTGCGATCGGGCGGATCACGAGGCGGCACCCGAATCCCGAAAGCGGCGAAGCGCACTACGTGCTTGGCCTCTGTCTCGTGTTCCAAGGGCGCTTGGACGAGGCTTACAATCTCTTGGCCAAGGCGGCATGGGACGCCGCGTGGAAGAGCCCGGCGCTCTATCAGCTTGCGTGCATCGATTCGCGGCGCTGGGACCATGCCTTGGCTTTGGAGCGGCTGGACGAGGCGATCAGCCTGAATGCCGACCACGGCAAGGCGATCGCCCTGTGGGCGGCCATCGAGCGGCGGATGGAGGCGGACGAGTCGCCGGATGCCTTGGAGGAATGGCTTGAAATCGACCCGCTCGATCATTGGGCGCGTTGCGAGATGATGTGGCGTGGTGAAATTTCGGTGAAGGAGTTCCTCAAGGTTTGCCGCAATGACGCGCAGACGGTGCTGGATCTGGTCTTTGATTATGCCGATGCCGGTCTGGTGGACGATGCGGTGGCACTGCTCGAGATGCATCTGGCCAATCCACTTGTCGAGTCGGCGGTGCCGAATCCGTTGGGGCGCGCGGTTTCCAGCCGATATGTGCTGGCCTGGCTGAAGCAGGATGCGGCCTTGCTCGAGGAGGCACGCAAGCAATCGCCGGATTACTTTTTCCCATCGCGTCTGCACGAGCAGCTGGTGCTCGAGTGGGCGCTTGCGCAAGCGGGCAAGGATCCGGTCGCGGCCTACGGACTGGGGAACTACCTTTACGACCGGAACCGCCACGAGGATGCCTTGGCATGCTGGCAGCGATCGATCGACGACGGTGCCGCGTTCGCCACGGTCCACCGCAATCTGGGCATCGGCCTGTGGAATGTCCGCCGCGACGGCGAGGCGGCCCGCGCCTGCTACCTCAGGGCGATGGATCTGGATCCGGCGGATCCGCGCTTGGTTTCGGAATACGATCAATTGTGCGCGAAGCTCAACGACGAGCCTGCTGCGAGGCTGGCTGCGTTGGAGGGCAAGCGCGGGTTGGTGCTGATGCGTGACGACTGCACGGTGGCGATGCTGGAATTGCTGAACCTGGCCGGCCGTTCCGACGAGGCGCTGGAGATTCTGACAAGCCGCCGTTTCCACCCCTGGGAAGGCGGCGAGGGGGCGGTGCTGCGCCAGTTCACCCGTGCGCACCTGCTCTTGGGCCGCAAGGCGCTGAAGGCAGGGGATGCGGCGGGGGCCTTGGAGCATTTCCAGGGTGCCATGAACACTCCGGAGAATCTGGGTGAGGCCTATCACCTGCTGCAGGCCAAGGCCGACGTGAATTACTGGTGTGGTGAGGCCCTGCGTGGGCTTGGACTGGAAGACGACGCGCGCCGATGCTTCCAGGCTTCGGCTGACGAAGTCGGTGACTTTGCCGAGATGGCGGTAACCGAGCACAGCCCGCTGAGTTTCTACCGCGGCCTCGCGTTGCGGGCCTTGGGTCGCGAAGATGCGGCAAGATCCCTGTTCGAGGATCTGCGTGCCTATGCCGGGCGCAAGCTGGGCGAGACGGCGAAGATCGATTACTTTGCCACCTCGCTGCCGAACCTGCTGGTGTTTGATGAAGACCTGCAGCAACGCAAGGATGCGGGGTGTCAGCTGCTCTTGGCACTGGCCTGTCATGGGCTGGGTGATGCGGCCGGCATGCGTCGGGCACTGGATGCGGTGCTGGCCTTCAATCGTGCCGATGCCTTGGCGGTCGAGCTGGGGAATGTGGTGGCGTGATCAGTGGAAGAGGGGGGCCATTGATTGATGTTGCGGCTGCGCCTATTCACCGACGTTCGTAGAGCATCCTACCGTTGGGGTGGTGGGATTCGGTAGGGTCATTTTGATAAAATGACCGTTGGGGTGAGGCGGAGAATTGCGTGGCGGTCGCTTTGATCAAAACGACCCTACCGTTGACTAATAGCTTTTCCTCAGGTGTGACGGCAGGATGTTGAGTTGCTCGCGGTATTTGGCGATGGTGCGGCGGGCGACCTTGATCCCTTGTTTGGCGAGGGCTTTCATCAGCGCTTCGTCCGAGAGCGGCTTTGAGGGATTCTCCGAGGCGACGAGCTGCTGGATCGCTTCGCGCACGCCGGCATTCGAGACGCCGTCGCCGCCTTCGGTCTGGTAGCCGGTGGCGAAGAAGGCGCGCATTTCCATCAATCCGTGTGGCGTGAGGATGTGTTTGCCCGACACCGCGCGCGAGATCGTGGTGGCGTGCATGCCCAGGGCGTCGGCGACCTCGTTCATGGTGAGCGGTTGGAGGAAGCGCGGGCCCTTGTTGAAGAATCCCGTCTGGCGTTCGATGAGCTGGTGGGCGATGGCGAGGATCGTTTCCTGGCGCAGGGCGACCGAGCGGATCAGGCTGCGTCCGTCGCGGATGTGGTCGCGGAGGAACTGGCGGGCTTTGGGGTCGAGACCCTCCCTGCCGATCATGTCCTTGTAGAAATCGTTGATCCGGAGATTGGGGAGGTTTTCACCGGTGAGGCGGGCTTCGAGGCGGCCGTCGTCGTTGCGTTCGATGATCACATCCGGCTGCACGTAGGGGTTGCCGCTGGGATTGAAGTCGCCGCCGGGGTTGGGGGTGAGGCGGCCGATGCGCTGGGCGGCCTCGGTGATGCGTTCGACGCTGGTGCCGAGGCATTTGGCGATCTGCGGGTAGCGTTTGCGGGCGAGCTCCTCGAGGTGGTCGCGCACGATCTTGTACTCGATCGTGTCCTTGCCTCCCTGGCGATCGAGTTGGAGCAGCAGGGATTCGGGAATGCCCGAGGCGCCGACGCCGGCGGGCTCGAAGGATTGAACCAGCGCGAGGGCGGCATCGAGATCCTTGGGCTTGAGTTTGAGGCGCGTGCCGAGTTCGCGGGCGGGCAGGTCGAGGAACCCGCGTTCGTCGAGGTTGCCGAGGATTGCCTCGGCGGCGGAGCGGACGCCGGCAGGTACCATCGAGAGATCGAGTTGTTGCTGGAGGTGCTGCTGCAGGGTCACGGGAGCTACGATCGAATCGTAGATCCGCTGGCGGCGTTCCTCGTCATCCTGCGTCCAGGGTGAGGATTGGCCATGGAGGATCGAGTGGTCGCGCCAATCGTCGTCGGTTTCGTTGAGGTGGCTGAGGGAATCCGCCTCCTCCGGGTCGGGGCCCATTTCGTCGAGTGAGATCGATTCGCTGGCGTCCTCGAGGGTCGGATTCGTCTCCAGCGCCTGATTGATGATCTGCGAGAGTTCCATCGTCCCGGCCTGCAGGATCTCGAGGCTCTTGCGCATCTGCGGCGCGAGCGTCTGCTGCTGGGAGAGGTTTTGATGGAGAAAGGTGTCTGGCATTCTTGGCGAGCACTTGCCGCCGGTAGCCTAGATCAGGGAATGGTCCGATTAAAGCAAAATTCATGCCATTTGTGACGAAAAGTTTCCGAGGGGGGATGGGGTCCCGTTGGGCCCATGGCGGGGTCTGCTCAAGCCGCTGGAGGCTTCCAGCGGAAACGGCCATGATGGCGGGGACGGCTTTTGGGACCACAGAAGCATGATCCGTCTTGATTGGTGAACCTGAAACGATCGTCCGGATCGAATTGGATGAAGTTGGTGAGAAGTCGGCTATGCCTTTCCGCAAACGGGGCCAAGCTCGCGGAGCGCATGCGTGTCACTCAAACATGCCGCGCGGGCGGGATCCAAAGATCGCTACCTGTGGATGGATCTTTTGGAGAAGGGACCCTGCCGGAAGATGGTCGTTCGGGGTGCTGGTGCGGATTCAGCGGAAGTAGGCGACGCCGGCGCTGAAGATCGGCTGGTGCTTGTTGCCGGGGATGTTTTGGGCGACGCGGGATCCGGCCCGTTCGGTGTGGCCCATTTTGCCGAGGACGCGGCCGCAGGGTGAGGTGATGCCTTCGATCGCGCCGAGCGAGCCGTTCGGGTTGTGGGCGATGTCCATCGAGGGATTGCCGGATTCGTCGCAGTATTGGGTGGCGATTTGTCCGGAAGCGGCGAGTTGCGAGATCACTTCGCTGCTGGCGAAGAAGCGGCCTTCGCCGTGGGACAGCGGGATCGTGTGGATGTCGCCGACCTGGTTGTGGGCGAACCAGGGCGAGAGCGTGCTGGTGACGCGGGTGTGGGCGTAGCGCGAGATGTGGCGGCCGATCTCGTTGTGG
>CBFGOB010000234.1:0-4782 GCA_965650215.1 uncultured bacterium
GGCCCAGACCCGCGCCGGGGGCTGGCAGGTCCTGCACACCGAACAACGCTTCGAAATCGACGCCGGACCGATCCGCATCCACGGGGTCATCGACCGCATCGACCACCATGCCGAAAGCGATACCTGGCGGGTGATCGATTACAAGACCGGCAAGGAAGGCAGCGTCGTTTCCGAACACCAGAGCAGGATCGGCTCGAGCACCCGCCTGCCCGCCCACCTCGGCGAGGATGGTCCGGCAGTCTACACAAAAACGGAAAACACCGACAAACCGCAAGCCACGCGATGGACGAACCTGCAGCTGCCGCTCTACGCCGCCGCCATGCGCCAACAGCAAGCAACGGTACTCGCCGTTCCTTGTTACTTCAAACTCGGCGAAACCGAATCCGACGTCAAACTCGACGCCTGGGAAACGTTCGGTGAGGAAGACCTCGACGCCGCCATCGCCTGCGCCAGCTGGATCGTCTCTCAAATCCACCAAGGCATCTTCTCCCCGCCCGCCGAAAAAGTCACCTACGACGACCTCGACGCTCTCAGCTACGGCAAGCCGGTCGACATGGTCTTCCACCCCATCCCCACCGCCTGCGGAGAACCCGGATAGACATGATCCCAACGGCACCGGCACCCACCAAGGCATCATCACCGGAATGGTAGATTCGTTTTGACAATGCAAAGCGAACATTCGCGAGCAGCTTCAGCCCTCAAGATGCGGAGGTGCATCCTGCACACCGCTTGGATCGAAGGGATGTGAGATCAAAACGACCGCCTCGCCGCATCACCCCAATCGGTGATTTCGTCAAAATGACCCTGCCGCATGCCATGCCCCCAGCAATGGCGACTACACTCCGAATTGTAGCGGCGCTCGATGAGCGTCGCCAGAATCCCATCACCACGGCATCCACGCGATGGCCAGCACCGCGGCCAATCCCAGCAACCCCAACAGGAAATACCGGTCGTTCCACCGGAATTGCTTCCATCCGACATAGGCAAAGCGGGCTCCCAGCATCAGTGCCACACACGCGATCTTCAAAGTCCACAGCCACCACGGGATCCCGCCCGGAATCGAGGCTTCGATAAAGTCCGAGATCCCGAATCCGACCAATCCGGCACACGCCACCCCAATCGCCCATCGCTTCGTGCGGGTCGGATGCTGGAACAAGAACGGCAGCAGGATCGCAACCGCTAGCCAGACAGCTCCCTCCAGCCAATTGAAGCTCGTGTAAATGCTGGTGAAATCACTCATGGGGTTTTCACCATTGGATTCAGGCAAAGCATTTTCAGACTCACCGGTACCAAACCGTCACGATCGCGATGTAGTGGCCGAATGAAGAGTTGATCGCGACAATCTCATGCCACGGATTCTGGTTCATCCACTCCTGCGCCTGCCGCTGCGCGCGATCCAACCGGGTGCGGTCATGCTCGGCCGTGTGCAAGCCCATGTGCTCCCCTTCAAAACGCACCAAGCGGACCGGTCTGGGAACATCCGGAAGTGGCGGCGGCGTGTTGCTCATGAGACATGCGATTCAATCGCCAGATGATTCCAGAACCAAGCTCAAATGAGGATTCATCTGCTCTTCATTCGTGTACTTCGCGCCACTCGTGGTTCGACATCTTCAAACTCCCCCGCTTGCGGTCCGCCAGGGATGGGGGTATATCGCGGGGCGATGGCATTCCAACTGGTGAGCGACTACCGACCTGAGGGGGACCAGGCCCAGGCGATCGAAAAACTGTCGAAATCGCTCGAAGCCGGCAACCGCCACCAGACGCTGCTCGGCGTCACCGGCTCCGGAAAAACCTTCACCATGGCCAACCTGATCGCGCGCCACGGCAAGCCGGCGCTGATCATGAGCCACAACAAGACGCTCGCCGCCCAGCTGTATTCCGAGTTCAGGAATTTCTTCCCGCACAACGCGGTGGAATATTTCGTCTCCTACTTCGACTACTACCAACCCGAGGCCTACATCCCGCGCAGCGACACCTACATCGAGAAGGATTCGTCGATCAACGACGAGATCGAACGCCTGCGGCTCAGCACGATGGGTTCGCTGCTCACCCGCGAGGACACGATCGTGGTCGCCTCGGTCTCGTGCATCTACGGCCTCGGCTCGCCCGAGGATTACCAGGACATGATGCTGCCGGTCCGCAGCGGCCAGACGCTCGGCCGCGAACAGTTCCTCGAGGCACTCGTCGGCCTGCTCTTCGAACGCAACGACATCGTCTTCGGCCGCGGCAATTTCCGCGCCCGCGGCGACGTCGTCGAGGTCCACCCGGCCTACCTCGAAGACACCGCCATCCGCGTCGAATTCTTCGACGATGTCGTCGAGCGGATCTCGAGCATCCACACACTCACCGGAAAAACAATCGAGCGCCTCGAAAGCCACACGTTTTTCCCGGCCAAGCAGTTCATCACCTCCGGCGACAAGATGAAGCGTGCGATGGCCTCGATCCGCAGCGAAGCCGACGAGCGGGTCGCATGGTTCGAGAAGGAAGGAAAGCTGATCGAAGCCCAGCGCCTGCGGATGCGCACCGATTACGACCTCGAGATGATGGCCGAAATGGGGTTCTGCCAGGGCATTGAAAACTACTCGCGCCACATCACCGGCCGTGCGCCCGGCGCACGGCCCTACACCCTGCTCGACTTCTTTCCCCGCGATTTCCTGCTGCTGGTCGATGAAAGCCACGCGACGATCCCCCAGATCGGCGGCATGTATGAAGGCGACAAAAGCCGCAAGACGGTGCTGGTCGACCACGGCTTCCGCCTGCCCAGCGCCCTCGACAACCGCCCGCTGCGCTTCGAGGAATTCATGGAAATGACCGGCCAGAGGGTCTACGTCTCCGCCACTCCGGGGCCCTTCGAAATCCTCAACTCACGCCCGGAAAACAAAACCCACATCCCGATCCCATCCCGCCGCGACGGCGGCGCCCCGGACCTCAGGAAACTCCGGATCCCCGCCAGCGGCAGCGAGCAGGCGGTCGCGGACTTCGATCCCTCCCGCCGCGGCACGCCACTCATCGTCGAGCAAATCATCCGCCCCACCGGTCTGCTCGAACCCGTCATCACCCTGCGTCCGCTCAAGGACCAGATCGACGACACCATCGAACTCTGCCGCCAGCGCGTCGAACGCCAGGAACGCGTGCTCGTCACCACCCTCACCAAGAAAACCGCGGAAGACCTCAGCGAATACCTCAAGGGCGTCGGCCTCAAGGTGCGCTACATCCACGCCGACATCGATGCGATCGAACGCGTCGAAATCTTGCGCCAGCTGCGCGCGGCCACCGTCGACGTGCTGGTCGGAATCAACCTGCTGCGCGAAGGACTCGACCTCCCCGAAGTCTCGCTGGTCTGCATCCTCGACGCCGACAAGGAAGGGTTTTTGCGCAACCAGACCTCGCTGATCCAAACCGCCGGTCGCGCCGCACGCCACGTCGCTGGCGAATGCGTGCTGTTCTGCGACCAGGTCACCGACTCGATCCAGGCCCTGCTGGATGTGACCGCCCGCCGCAGGGAGCGCCAACTCGCTTACAACGAAGCGCATGGCATCACCCCCCAAAGCACCAAACGCGCGCTCCAGCAAAGCCTGCACGCCTACGGGCACGAGCAGGCGGACGAACTCAACCGCTCGATCGTTGCCGAAGACGCGGATAGCTACGACGCCCTGATGGTCATCGGCGAACTCGAGGAACAAATGCGCGAGGCGTCGTCGAAGTTGGAATTCGAACGTGCCGCCCACCTCCGGGACCAGATTGCCGAACTCAAAAAACGCAGCCACATCGCCCACCCGCCGTCGATCCGCTACCCGGCGAAAGGCTGAGGCCGCAGTGACGGCTTGACCATCCGCAACCGAGACCCCATTGCTCTCCCCGTGATTTCGCTGAACCCCGACCGTCCCTACTTCGAAGCCTGGCTTCGTCGCGCAGGACGCCGCCTCGCCGCCAGCGGCAAGCTCAGCCAGATCGCCATGGTCCTCGCCAGGGAGAATGACGGCGACCCCCACGACTGGCGCCAGCAACTCCAGCGCATCATGCAGGGGGAAGACATCCCCTCCTTCGAGCTCCTCACCCGGATCGATGCCTTGCTGATTGGCCCGCATTCTGCTCCGCAGAAGGCCCATGCCCATCAGGAACTTTTATTCTGAATTGCAGGATCCTCACCCGGCCCGCAGGAATTCGCTGCCGCATCCATGGGTTTGTCTTGCCTTTCAGCTCCCGCGCACCCAAAGCTTTTCCAAGGTCTAACCGCTTCCCTTGCCTCTTCCCGCGCGCGGCCCCATCCCTGTCCATGCACCGACTTCCCTCCAAAATGGCGATCTTCCGCTTCCGGATGGCCGCCCTGCTCCTGTGGGTCAAATGCCTCAGCTTCATGCTGGCCTTCGGAACCCTGATTTACGCCGGCATTTTGAAAAACGCCGAGATGGTCATGCTGGCCATCGGGATCTTCGGTATCTCGATCCTGCTGGCCATCCTGCAGTGGCTTTTCGCCCTGCAAACCAAGTGCCCACTCTGCATCACTCCGGTGTTGGTGCCGAAAAACTGCTCGAAAAACCGCAAGGTCAAAACCTTCCTGGGCAGCCACCGGCTTCGGGTTGCCAACGGCATCCTCTTCCGCAACCACTTCCGCTGCCCGTATTGCAGCGAGCCGACCTCGCTGGAAGTGAGGACCCGGCGCCCGGCATTGCCGACGCGGCATTGACAGCCGTCCGAATTGCGCAAAGCTTCGCGCCATGAAGTCCGTGCTCACCCGCCCATCGCTCCTCCTCGGGCTTGGCCTCACAGCGAGCCTGTGCC